>JBAUGH010000417.1:0-13564 GCA_049679565.1 Acidobacteriaceae bacterium | reverse complement strand
GAGTTGCGCGCCGCGGCGAAGAACGAAACGCTGCAGCGGCTGTTCGCCCAGGTGGACTGCGAGAAATTCACCAAACCAGCCGGGATGGGCGGCCAGCGCCTGAACTGCGCGCCGCCGGAGCGCGTGCCGGCGGTCCAGAAGGAGCAGCAGCGTGGACATCCGCTGCGCCAGGGCGAGGGTTGCGGCATGGCGCGCCTGGTAGAGGTCGAGGCTTCCGGCATGCAGCGATTCCGCCAGAAGCGATGCCTGGCGAAAGGCAAGGGCAAGGCCTTCTCCGGTGACTGCATCGGCAGAACCGGAGGCGTCACCGATGAGCGCGATGTTGCCCTGGGTGACACGGCGAAAACGCCGGGAAAGCGTGAGGCATCCGCGTTCGACGCTGGTGGCCTGAGCCGTATCGAAGCGTCCGCGCAGGGACGGAATGGCAGCGAGGATGTCTGCCAAACGCAGGCCCGCGTCGCGGGTCACGGCTGAGATGCAGATCTCGCCGTTGCCGACGGGTGTCAGGTAGGCCTGCCCGAGGGCTCCCCAGTGGACTTCGACATGAGAGCGGGACGATTCGCTGCCTTGTGCGCGAACGCGGCAGTGCGCGCGGAAGCCGAAGCGGCGGCTGCGCATGCGCCCGCAGTCGAGGCTGGCCCAGGCGCGGACCCGGGAGGCATGTCCGTCGGCGCCGATCAGCCACCGATAGAAGCACGGCGCGTCGGCCAGACTGAGCGGCTGACCACGCCGCAGAATGGCGGGCGTGTTCCAGGAAAAGCGAACCCCCAGCTCGCTGGCGCGATCCAGTAGAAGCCGATGCAGGACCGTGCGGCGCACACCGCGCCCCTCGCCCTGGGAGAAATCCGCCGCCACCCGGCTCATGTCAGACACAAAAGTGATGCCATGGAAAGCATCGCCGTGGAGAACATCGAGCGAGATCCCAAGTCGGGATAGCTCGCGGACCCCGTCCGGCATCAGGCCTTCGCCGCAGGCTTTGTCGATGGGCGGCCGTTGCGCGTCGGCCACCAGAACCTCAGCGCCGTGCTGACGCAGCGCAATGGCGGCGGCCAATCCCGCCGGACCCGCGCCGACAATGAGAACGTCCGACGACCGCATCAGCAGCTCACCATTCCAGCAGCAGCATTTCCGCACAGAAGCCCGGGCCCATGGCGGCCAGCAGGCTCCGTGTCCCCGGAGCCGGACGGCGATGCTGCATGACCTCGTCGAGCACCACCAGCACCGACGCAGAAGAGAGATTCCCGACCCGGCGCAGCGCATCCCACGAAACATCGAGCGCTTCGCGCGGCAGTCCCAGCGACTCCTGCGTGGCTTCGAGGACCTTCGGGCCGCCGGTGTGCATGATCCAGCAGCCAATGTCCGCGCGGGTCATGCCCTGGGTGGCAAGAAAAGCGTCGACATTCGGGCCAAGGTTGTCGATGACGACTTTAGGAACGTCGGGCGAAAGAACAATGCGGAAGCCGGTTTCGGAGATCTCCCAGCCCATCACCTCTTCGGTGTTCGGATAGAAAACGCGGTCGCTGGCGACGATCCGCGGGCCGCGGCGGGCAACCTCGGCTCCGGCCACCAGAACAGCCGCGGCGCCATCGCCAAAGAGACCCGAGGAAATCAGATTGGCGACCGAGAGATCGTGCCGCTGGAAGGTGAGAGAACAAAGCTCGACCGAGAGCAGCACGGCGACCTGATCGGGATACGCGCGCACGTAATCAGCAACCCGCGAAAGGCCTGCCGCTCCAGCAACGCAGCCGAGTCCGAACAGCGGATTGCGGCGGATGTCGCGAGCCAGGTTCATGCGGTTGACCAGCCGCGCGTCGATCGAGGGGCTGGCAATGCCCGTCACGCTGACGAAGAAGATGGCGCCCAGTTGATCGGCACGCAGGCCCGCCTGCTGTAGCGCGCAGCCGATGGCCCGCTCGCCCAGATCGACAGCAGTCTGGATAAAAACGTCATTCGTCTTCCCAAACGTGTCGAGCGTAAGGTAATCCACGAGCGGCCGAGCGAAGTAGCGGCCGTCAACCCCGGTGTGCTGGTGCAGACGCTCGACGATGGCGCGGGTCTTTCTGTCAGGATTCCAGACTGCCAGCAGCGCCTCGAGAACCTGAGGCTGCGTGTAGTAGCGCGGTGGGTACGCGGTAGCGGTCGCGAGAATATGCATGCTGGGGGTTCGCTGCTCAGTGAGATGCCGCTTTCTCCGCGGCTTCAACGGTGTGTGCAATGAGCGTGGCGATGGTCATGGGGCCAACCCCCCCGGGAACCGGCGTGTACGCGGAGCAGCGCTCCACCACGGCAGACAATTCGATGTCGCCAACGCCGCCCGGGTGGTAACCCGCGTCGATGACGACCGCGCCATCGCGAATCCAGTCGGCGCGGATGAACTCCGGCTTGCCCACAGCCCCCACCACGATTTCCCCCCGGCGAACGACTTCCGCCAGGTTCTGCGTGCGTGAATGACAGATGGTCACCGTGGCGTTCGCGGCCAGCAGCATCATGGCCATGGGACGGCCGAGAATCGGGCTGCGTCCCACCACCACCGCCTCCCGTCCGACAACCGGAATCCCATAGCGCCGCAGCAGCCGCATGATGCCGGCCGGAGTGGCGGAGCCGTAAGCCGGCTCATCCATGGCCATGCGGCCGAAGCCGTGCGCCGTGACGCCATCCACGTCTTTCTCCAGAGCGATGCGGTCGAAGCACGCACGCTCGTCAATCTGTTTGGGAACCGGATGCTGCAGCAGAATCCCCCGCACCCGCGGGTTGGCGTTGAGCTCGTCGATGGCAGCCAGCAGTTCTTCTGTCGTGGTCGTGCCGGGCAGAGTCACGCTGATCGACTCCATGCCGACCCGCCGGCACGCGTTGCCTTTCATGCGAACGTAGATAGCGGACGCGGGATCCTCGCCGACCAGGATCGTTGCGAGGATGGGAGGCTCGCCGAGCACGGGCAGCAGGCGCTCCACGCGCAGGTTCAGTTCCGCTTCCAGTTCCCTGGCATACGCTTTCCCGTCGAGCACCGTGGCCGTCATCAAACCAGTGTACGGAAAGCGCCGCCGCCGCGGCCCCACCTCTGCATCTCGGATTCCGGTCAGATCGCGCGGATCACCCGCGCCGGCAGAAACACAAGGGCCCCCACCACTTCAAGCACGCCCCCAACCGCGAGGCCGAGCATCCGGAAGGGAATCAGAAGCAGCCAGACGACCGGGTAAGCCACCAGCGCCAGCAACGCCAGCGGCCAGCAAAGCACGAAGAGGATGCACCAGAGAAGAAATTTAGCCATGGCCGAATCTCCCGTAGCGAACCAGGCGGCGGCGTGCGCTGCCCTCGATCCACGAATCATTCTACGCAGCCGCGTTGCGGCGGGTTCCCGTCCCTGCGATATGCTGACCCTTGCGCGACTTGGGACACACAACGGGATCGCGGCCGCCTGGCGCGAACGACGAGGCGGAGTCCGCGCAGGCCGTGCGGGCCATGTTCGACAGCATCGCGCCGCGCTACGACCTGCTGAACCACGTGCTCTCCTGCAATGTGGACCGCCTCTGGTGGTGGCGAACGGCGCGGCATTTCCGGGAGATTCTGGCCCGGCCTCAGGCCCGCGTCCTCGACCTCTGCTGCGGCACCGGAGACATGACTCTGGCCCTCCTCCGCCGCCGTCCCCCCCAGGGGGAACCGGTGATCGCGGCTGACTTTTCGCCCGCCATGCTCCAGCGGGCGCGCGCCAAACTGGCCGGGAAAAATGCCCAGGTGCGGGAAGCCGATGCTCTCAGTCTGCCGCTGGCAGACAATTCGCTCGATCTGCTCACCACCGCCTTCGGCTTCCGCAACCTCGCCAATTACGAAGCCGGCCTGCGTGAGTTCTTCCGCGTGCTGGCGCCGGGTGGCACGCTGGGGATTCTGGATTTCAGCCAGCCCGGCGGCCTTGCCGGCAAGCTCTACGCCTTCTATTTCCGGCGCCTGCTCCCGGCCATCGGCGCGCGGATTTCCGGCCAGCGCGGCGCCTATTCCTATCTGCCCGAGTCGGTGGGCAAATTCCCACCACCACCGGCGATGATGGAGCTGATGCGGCGGGTGGGGTTCACAGAGGTCTCCTGGACACCGTACAGTTTCGGGATCGCGGGATTGTGGCGGGGCCAGAAGCCGGTCCCATGAGAATTCCGGCGTCTGCCATCCCGCGGGCGATAGGCTGAAGGAAGAATGTCCGGCACGGCAATCTCGGAGCGGTCGCACGCCAGCGCGGAAAAGCGTTGGGCCGCCCTCGTGTCTGTAGGCGTGGCCTGCGTAATGACCGGCCTCAAGCTGGCGGTGGGCTTGCTCACCGGCAGCCTCGGCGTCCTGTCCGACGCGGCTCACTCGGCGCTCGATCTGGCCGGTTCGGCGCTGACCCTCCTGTCGGTGCGCGTGGCCGACCGGCCTGCCGACTGGAATCATCCCTACGGCCACGCCAAGGTCGAGAACATTTCGGCGTTCGTGGAAACCGGCTTGATGGGAATTTCAGCCGTAGCCTTTACCGCGGAGGCCGTCAACCGCATCTTCTTCCACCCCGTGGCGCTGCGCTATTCGCCCTGGCCCTTCCTGGTGCTGAGCATATCGATTGTGCTGGACCAATGGCGTTCCCGCCGGCTGAGGAACGTTGCCCGCCGCTATGGCAGCGAAGCGCTCGAGGCCGACGCGCTCCATTTCGCGTCGGACATCTGGGCCAGCCTGGCGGTGCTTGCCGGGCTCGCCGCCTCGTGGCTGGGCGCGCTCGAGCATATTCCCTGGCTGCGCTATGCCGATCCGGCCGCCGCCGTGGTGGTCTCCGCCCTCATCGTCGCCTTTGGCTGGCGGCTGGCGTGGCGAGCCGTGAGCGCGCTCACTGACGCCGTGTCGCCCGAGTTGCATACCAGGATGCTGGACGAAGTGCGGCAGACGCGCGGTGTGCTGCGCATCGATCAGGCCCGCGTGCGGCGGTCGGGCAGCGCCTATTTTGCCGACGTGACCTTGTCCCTGCCCCGCCAGTTGACCTTCGAACGCACCGGCGAGCTGGTGCAGGAGGCCACCGAAGCGGTCCAGCGGGTGCTCCCCGGAGCCGACGTGGTCATCCGCACCGTGCCGCGCTCCACCGTGGCCGAGAGCATCTTTGATAAGGTGCGGGCCGTAGCCGCCCGCAACAACGTGATGCTGCACGACGTCAGCATCGAATCCTTTGCCGACGGGCTGCACGTCGAGCAGCATATGGAAGTGAAGGAGGCCATGCCGCTGCTGGAAGCGCATCGCTTCGTTCACGAACTGGAGGAGCAGATCCGCCAGGAGTTACCCCAGGTCGGGTCCGTGCTGACCCACATCGAGAGCGAGCCCGCGACCATCGAGGCGCCGGTCAGGGTCGCCCAGGACCGGCGCCTCGAACAGATGCTGCGCGACGCCGCCGCAAATCTGCCGGAAGTGGTCGATATTCACGAGGTCAATGTCGATCGCGTCGGCGAAAGGCTCCATGTCACCTGCCATTGCACCCTCCCCGATGGCATGATGATGCGGCAGGTGCATGAGTCGATTACCGAGCTCGAGCATCGTTTCAAGCTGGAGTGTCCCGAAGTCGATCGCGTGCTGATCCATCCGGAGCCGGCGTCGGACAATCAACACCGCCAATGAAGGAGGGCCAGAGATGGTGACCACCAGCGTGGAGTGGAAACAGGGAATGGAGTTCGAGGGCAGGCCGGAAAGCGGGCATACAATCCCGATTGACGCGAGCACGGAGCACACGCACGGTCCAGGTCCCCTGCAGCTGGTGCTGACCGCGCTCTGTGCCTGCACCTCGGTCGACGTGGTTAGCATTCTCGAGAAGAAAAGGGAACCAATTGAGGGGCTGACCGTCTCCGCGACCGCCGAGCAGGCCGCAACCCCGCCGCGCGTGTTCACGCATATCCACCTCACCTACCGGATTCGCGGCAAGGTGTCGCAGAAAGCGGCGGAAGACGCCGTCTCGCTCTCGAAGAACAAGTACTGTTCCGTATCGAAGATGCTGGAAAAGGCCGCCAAAATCGATTACTCCATCGAATTCGCATCATGACCGGATTCTTTCGCTTCGTGCTGGTGGTGCTGCTGCTGACGGTGGTGGCCATGACGTCCGCCATCGTGACCATGCACTTTGCCATCCACGGAACGGAAGTGTCGGTCCCCGATTTCAGGGGAATGTCCGCCGCCGATGCCGGACAGCGCGCCGCTGCGATGGGGCTCACCGTCCACCTGGAGAACCGTCTTTACTCGACCGAGGTGCCGGAGGGACGCATCTCCAATCAGTCCCCGGTGGCCGGAGCGATTGTCCGGCGTGGATGGCGCGTGTGGCTGACCGAAAGCCTCGGGCCCCAGAAGCTGGCGATTCCCAATGTGACCGGCAAGGATCAGCGCCTGGCCACCGTCGATATCCGGCGCGCGGACATGCAAACCGGGGTGATCGCGGCCATGCCGTGGCCGGACGCGCCCGGGGGGACGGTCATCGCGCAGAACCCGCAGGCCGACGCGACGGGGGTGGAGAGCCCGGTGATGAACCTGCTGGTGGCTTCGTCGGACACGACCCAGCCACCCGCGAACCAGCTCGTCATGCCCGAAGTGACGGGTGAGGTTTTCACGGCGGCGGCCTTATCGCTGGTCCATATGGGGCTGCATCTGGCGCCGGTGCAGGAGCAGGATATGCATGTCGCGGGAACAGGATCCCCGAGTCAGGGCAATCCGCCCGTGATCATTTCCCCGGGCACCGTGGTGGCCCAGAATCCGGCCGCGGGATTCCGCGTGGATCCGAGCATGGCGATTCAACTCACGGTTGCAAAGTAGGCTGCGCATCGATATCCGCCGCCCATCTGGCCCCATTATGGATAATGGAGCGCATGAGAAAGCCGGGCGTTTGGCTGCCGCTGGCCGCAGTGGCTCTGGGTGGGGCCGCGATTGCCGCGCAGGAAGTTCCTCCGCTGCCGGTCGCGCCTGGAGCCGCCATAACCACGGTTTCCCCGCACCCGGGGACATGGTCCGAGCCGGGCCTCGCGGTCAATCCCCTCAACCCACAGCAGGTCGTCGCGGTCTACCAGTACATCGCCCAGGCGTCCTACTCCGGCGACGCGGGGCGTACCTGGAAGGCATCAACCGGAGTAGCCGCCCCCAACTACAAAAACTCCGGCGACGTTTCGACCGTGTTCGACAACAAGGGCCACGCGCTCATCTGCTACATCTCCTTCGACAAGCTGGGCACCGTCAACTACTGGGGCCATGGCGCCACGCGCAACGGCATCTTTGTCCGACGCTCGCTCGATGGCGGCGCCGCCTGGGAGCCCGAGCTGCGCACCGTAGTCTCCCAGCCCTCGATGCCCGGCGTGCCCTTTGAGGACAAGCCCTACCTGGTAGCCGACACCTCGAAGTCCAGCCCCTATGCCGGAAATCTCTACATCGGCTGGACGCGCTGGACCCTGACCGACTCCCGCCTGCTCTTTTCCCGCTCCACCGACGACGGACTCACCTGGTCTGCGCCCATCGAGATTTCCCCGGTCCGCGGTCTCCCCCGCGACGACAATGGCGCGCTCGAGGGATTCGACGGCGCCGTCGGCCCGGATGGCACCCTCTACTCGGTCTGGGCGACCACGGATGACATTGTCTTTACGAAGTCGTACGATGGTGGGAAAACGTTTTCGCGGATCAGGAATATCGTGACCACCGCACCCTCAATGTTTGCCCTCGATGGCATGGAACGTGCCAACGGTTTCCCGCAGATCGCCATCGATCCACGCGGCGGCCGTAAAGGCGGCCCCATCTATGTCACCTGGAGCGACTACCGCAACGGCGACGTGGATGTCTTCTGCATCGTCTCCAAAGATCACGGCCGCTCCTGGAGCAAGCCCATCCGCGTCAACAACGATCCCCTCCACGATGGCGCCGATCAGTTCTTCCAGTGGCTCGCAGTCGATCCCGTATCCGGCGCGGTCAACGTCGCCTTCTACGACCGCCGCAGAGATCCCGAGGACCGCGTGCAGATTGTCGCCCTCGCCCGATCGACCGACCAGGGAGCAAAGTTCAGCAACTATGCCTGGACCACCACACCCTTCAACCCGCAGGGGGTTTTCATGGGCGATTACATCGGCCTCGCGGCGTGGGGCAATCGCGTCTACGGCGCGTGGGCCTCGCGGACTGGCGCGGAAAAGGGAACCAGCGTCCAGGTCGGGGTCGCCGACTTTGGAGCGACACCTTGAGTGCACTTCAGAAGGCTCGCCGGTGCCGCAAAGTCAGACTTTGTTAGGACTCAGGACAAATCCACGGAAAGGTACTAGAATTACCGCTTATCCCGCATGACCCATAGAAGATCCGACCGCTTCGCAGCTCAGCAGGGAACAGGAGTGGACACCGATGCTTGATGCTCTGCGCTCCCAGGTGCTCGAAGCAAACCTGGAGCTGGTAAGGCGCGGCCTGGTGCTGTCGACCTTCGGCAACGCCAGCGGCATCGACCGCCAGCGCGGCCTCGTCGCCATCAAGCCCAGCGGCGTCGAGTACGACCAGATGAAGCCCGCGGACCTGGTTCTGGCCGACCTCGACGGACGCATCGTCGAAGGCACGCTCAAGCCCTCCTCCGACCTCGCCACCCACCTCGAGCTCTACCGGGAGTTCCCCGCCATCGGCGGCGTCGTCCACACCCATTCCGAATTTGCCACCGCCTGGGCGCAGGCCGGACGCCCCATTCCAGCCTACGGAACCACGCATGCCGACTACTTCTACGGCCCCGTGCCCGTGACCGAAGAGCTCACCGGCCAGGAGATTGGCGGGGACTACGTCCTCAACACCGGCAAGGCCATCGTGCGCCGCTTTGAGGGCATGGACCCCCTCGCCATGCCCGCCGTCCTGGTCGCCGGGCACGCCCCCTTTACCTGGGGACGCGACGCCATGCAGGCCGCGTATCATGCGGTGGTGCTCGAAGCCGTGGCCCGGATGGCGTTCTACACCGCGACCCTCAACCCTGCCTGCCCGGGCGTCTCCCAGGCACTCCTCGATCGTCACTACTTCCGTAAGCACGGCGCCAAAGCCACCTATGGACAAGCCAGTTAAACCCGGAACCGCAGTCGTCCTCCCCTCGGTTCCCGCACCCGAGTGCAGCCTGAGGATCGAGCCCGCATGACCCTGGGATTTGTTTCCGCATTGAGTGCTTTTGTTGCGGAGCCGAACAAGGCCTCGCTGGTCCACCTTTCCGGTGTGGACATCGCCGTCATCGCGATCTATTTCGGGATCGTGATCTACATCGGCTTCTATCTCAAAGGCTCCGCCAACACCAGCGAAGAATTCTTCATGGCCGGCCGCGAGATGACCGCCTGGATCGCCGGCCTCAGTTTCGTTTCCGCCAACCTCGGATCGCTCGAGCTCATGGGCTGGGCCGGCTCCGCCTACCAGTACGGCATCCTCGCCACCCACTGGTACTGGATCGGCGCCATCCCCGCCATGCTCTTCCTCGGCATCATCATGATGCCCTTCTATTACATCTCCAAAGTCAACTCAGTTCCTGGCTATCTGGCCCTCCGCTACGGCGAGAGCACCCGCGCCCTCTCCGCCATCTGCTTCGCCTTCATGACCGTCCTCATGAGCGGCATCAATATGTACGCCATGGCCGTCGTCATGAAAGTGGTCCTCGGCTGGAACCTCAACTTCTCCATCTGGGTCTCCTCCATCACCGTCGCCATCTACGTCGCCCTCGGCGGCCTGCGCTCCGCCATCTTCAACGAAGTCCTCCAGTTCCTCCTCATCTGGCTCGGCGCCCTCCTCATCCCCATCCTCGGCCTCATCGAAGCCGGCGGCTGGACCAACCTCAAGCATCAGATTGCCGCCCGCATGGGCTCCACCGACTACACCCACCTCTGGTCCACCACCGCCCACTTCCGCGATAACCCCATGGGCATCCACTGGACCGGCATCGTCTTCGGCCTCGGCCTGGTCATCAGCTTCGGCTACTGGACCACCGACTTCCTAGTGGTCCAGCGCGTTCTCTCCGCCCACAGCCTGCGCGCCGCCCGCATGTCGCCGATCATCGGCGCCGCCTTCAAAATGTGCGTGCCCTTCATCGTGATCCTCCCCGGACTCCTGGCCCTCAGCGTCCTGCCCTTCCATCTCGTCCCCGCCAACGTCGCCGCCGTCACCGGCCAGCCCAGCTACAACGAGGTCCTCCCGCTCATGCTCGTCCGCTACTGCGGACCCGGCCTCCTCGGCCTCGGCGTCACCGCCCTCATTGCCGGCTTCATGTCCGGCATGGCCGGCAACGTCAGCGCCTTCGCCACCGTATGGACCTACGACATCTACGGCGCCTTCCTCAACAAAAAAGCCAGCGACCAGCATTACGTCTCCATGGGCCGCTGGTGCACCTTCATCGGCGTGCTGATTTCCGTCGGCACGGCGTATATCGTGCAGCACGCGGCCAGCATTATGGACTACGTGCAGGCCCTCTTCAGCTTCTTCATCGCGCCCCTCTTCGGCACCGTCATCCTCGGCATGCTGTGGAAGCGCGCCACCAAAGCGGGCGGCTTCTGGGGCCTGCTCGCCGGAACCGTGACCGCCATCAGCCTGTGGCTGTGGGTGCACTTCAACCCCGCGGCGCTCAAGTACGTGGCGCTGTCACCCGACGCGAAGGTCATGGCCGAAGACATGTATCGCGCCCTCTGGTCCTGGCTGGTCTGCGTCATCGTCACCGTGGTGGTCAGCCTCATGACCCAGCCGCGAACCGAAGCCGAGCTCGAAGGCCTGGTCTATGGAGCTACCAAAATTCCCGAGGAGCACGACGACCACTGGTATCAGAAGCCCATCGTCTGGGCCTGCGTCATCGCCGTCATCTTTGTCGGCCTCAACATCGTCTTCTGGTAAAGGAGCGGAGATCTCATGCGCGGACATACCTCCATCTGGTTCTTTTCCGGAGTTCTCCTGCTCACCTACGGCATCATCATCGTGGGAGCAGGTTTGTGGGAGCTCAGCCACCCGCCCGCCGTCGAGCCGGTCCTCTGGCAGCTCCATGCGCCGCTCTGGTGGGGCGGCATCATGACGGTGGCGGGCCTCTTCTATACCATCCGCTTCCGCAGCCATCACTAGAAGACAACGACGATATCTTGCACCTATAAGGACTGCACTTATGAAAAAGCAACTGACCTTCGGAATGATTGTAGGGAACCGCGGATTTTTCCCTGACCACCTGGCCAAAGAGGGCCGCGAGGAAATGCTCAGGGTGCTGGATAAAGCCGGCATCAGGGTCATCGCCCTCACTCCTGAGCAGGCCAAATACGGCGCCGTCGAAACCCACGACGAAGCCATCCGCTGCGGCGACCTCTTCCGCGCCCATCGCGACGAGATCGACGGCATCCTCGTCACCCTGCCCAACTTCGGCGACGAACGCGCCATCGCGGACTCCATCCGCTATTCGAAACTCGACGTCCCCGTCCTGGTCCAGGCCACCCCCGACCGCCGCGACGACATGAAGATCTCCGACCGCCGCGACAGCTTCTGCGGCAAAATGTCCGCCTGCAACAACCTCATGCAGTACGGCATTCCTTACTCCATCACCGCGAAGCATACCGTCCAGCCCAGCTCCCCCGAGTTTGCCGCCGATCTCGACTGGTTCGCCAAAGTCTGCCGCGTCGCCAATGGCATGAGGAAGCTGCGCATTGGCGCCATCGGCGCCCGTCCCCAGGCCTTCAACACCGTCCGCTACAGCGAGAAGCTCCTCGAGCGCTACGGCATCTCCGTCGTCACCCTCGACTTGTCCGACATCTTCGGCGCCATCACCCGCATGAAGGACGACGAAGCCGATGTGCAGGCCAAGCTCAAGGCGATCCACGCCTATGTCAGCACTTCCGGCATTCCCGCGCCCGCGCTGATGAAGATGTCGAAGCTCGGCGTAGCCATCGAGCGCTTTATGAAGGACACCCACTGCACCGTCTCGGCCGTCCAGTGCTGGACCTCGCTCGAAGAAAACTTCGGCGTCGTCCCCTGCACCGTCATGAGCATGATGAGCGAGAGCCTCCTGCCCGCCGCCTGCGAAACCGACGTCATGGGCACGGTCAGCATGCACGCGCTCGCCCTGGCCAGCCAAACCCCCTCGGCGCTCCTCGACTGGAACAATAACTACGGCGACGACGAGAACAAGTGTGTCTGCTTCCACTGCTCCAACCTGCCGAAGCACTTCTTCCAGGATGTGGTCATGGACTTCCAGGCCATCATCGCCGGCACCGTCGGCAAGGAGAACACTTTCGGCACCTGCGTGGGCCGCGTAAAACCGGGCGCTATGACCTACGTCCGCTTCTCCACCGACGACTACAAGGGAAAGATTCGCGGCTACGTCGGCGAAGGCGAGTTCACCAACGATCCTCTCGAAACCTTCGGCGGCGCGGGCGTGGCAAAGATTCCGCAGTTGCAGAAGCTGCTCCACGAGATTTGCGAGCAGGGCTTCGAACACCACGTTGCCGCCAATTTCTCCCAGGTCGCAGCGCCCGTCTACGAAGCGGCCACCCGCTATCTCGGCTGGCAGATGCACTGGCACGCGAGAACTGGCGCTTAACGGAGCTGTCATCCTGACAAAGCGGAAGAATCTGCGCCCTGCGATTGTGCCTTGAAGCCGGGAAACCCTCTTACGCCCCGGAGCAACGGACCAGGCTACCCCGTCAGCCCCGAAACTCCTGCCTCACCGGCATCGGCAACGAAAAGGGCGCTCCGCTACCAACCGATCACCGTGATTTTGTACGCCAGCAAAACCGCGACGGTCGCCGCCGCTATCCAGGCGGATAGCCGGAAGCGTCGGAAGAAGTACAGGGTCACACTCGCCCAGCAGAAGCAGGCAGCCACCAGAGCGCCCCCCACAAAGGGCATCGCGGCTGCGGCCGCGAAGTTCGCGCCGTGGACGTGCCTGAGCCGGAAGATCTCACTCAGCGTCCTCACCACGATCAGGAATTGAATCGTGATTCCGATTTGAGCCCAGCGTTCTCTCGTCACGGGGAAAGTGTAGCCAGGCCGGCCGCGAATACGAAATCGCCCCTGCGCTCCCTGAGAACGGGTCAGGAAGCCGGGGATGCCGAAAACGCGCCCTGGCTCCGCCTTCCGCCGCCCTCCCCTGGATTTGTCAAGAGCCGGACCCGAACTCCAAAGTAATGACCACTGACTTACCAGCACTTACAAGCCAGCCAACCTCAACAAAGTTGGCAGCCTTTGCCTATCAGGCATGATATAATTAAGTTATAGAGTGAAATTAAAAAGGCTGCCTTCCGAGGCGGCCTTTCTTATTGTCGACTAAAGGAGTGTGCGTGATCTATAGCTCGAAAATTGCGAGCGTAAGGCAGACCGCTGCTGTCTCGTTCGCACCTGCATAACGTCCGGCCGTACCTGAGGCAGATGCGTCCGCATCCCCGTCAGATGCGGCCGCACCTGATGCACATACGACCAGGGCCATCTGCCCGGGATTCAGTCATCGGGCGGTCATCCGGCCGCACCTGACGCAGATTCAGCCCCATCTGCCGCAGATGCGACCGAGCGGATGTGACTCGTTATGAAGCAGGTAGCTCGTATCGAATCCGCTAACCCGGCGAAGTCGCTGAGAACAAGT
>JBAUGH010000416.1:0-6585 GCA_049679565.1 Acidobacteriaceae bacterium | reverse complement strand
CGCTGGACGACGGGCTACTGGGGACGGTGCGGCACGGGGCATGGTCGGGGCTCGGGAGCGGGGGGCTGATCGCGACGGATGGGTACATTTTGACGGCGCCGGGGCAGAGGGGACCGATCGATCAGGCTTCGAATGTGCACGCCCAGAATGGACTGGCAGAAGTGGAGCGCACGCTGCCCGAAGATGGGCGGATTTTTGTCCGCAGCAATGTTCTGAACGAGAGCCGCCATAACGGCACGCCGGACCAGTGGAACGCGACGCGGCTGTGGCGGTACGCGGGCGGGGCGGACTGGAAGAACTGGGCGCTGCGGCTGTATGGAAGCGACGAACATTTCCGGCAGACGTTCTCGAGCGTGAGCGCGGACCGGACATCGGAGAAGCTGCTGCGCCTGGGGTTCGATCCGGCGGATGAACTGGGGGCGGCGCTGCGGTGGCGGCAGGCGATTGGCAGCCACGGGCTGGCGCTGGCGGGCGCGGACACGCATGATGTGCGGGCCGAGGATTACGAGTCGCTGAAAACCGGGGCGGGGGGATTCACCGATGCTTCGGCGCGGCAGCGCCAGACCGGGGAATGGGGAGAACTGCTGTTCACGCCGAAGAGCTGGACGATCAGCGGATCGGCGCGGGTGGATCATTTTTCGAATTTCAATGCGAATCAGTCGAGCAGCTCGGCGGCGCCGGCGCCGCTGCCGTCATTCAGCGAGACGGTTTTCGATCCGCGGCTGGGGGTGGTGCGGCGGATAACGCCGTCGTTGGCGTGGAGCGCGTCAGGATTCCGGGCGTATCGGGCGCCGACGGAGAACGAGCTGTACCGGAGCTTTCAGGTAGGGGATCAGGTGACGGAGGCGAATCCCAACCTGCGCTCGGAGCGGGCGACGGGCTGGGAGACGGGGCTGCAGGCGGATCTGCGGCGGTGGGGATCGAGCGCGCGGGCCAGCTATTTCTGGACGCAGGTGAACCGGCCGATCACGTCGCTGACGCTGAGCCTGACGCCGACGTCGGAAGTGCTGGAGCGGGAGAACCTGGGACAGATTGAGAGCCGGGGGGTGTCGCTGGACTACGCGATGCGGCCGGTGGCATGGCTTTCGGTGGAGGGCGGCTATCAATATGCGGATGCGACGGTGACGAAGTTTTCGCCGCAGCCGGATCTGGTGGGGAAGTGGATTCCGGAGGTGCCGCGGAACATGGCGACGACGCAGATCGAATTCGAGCGGCCGCGGGTGGGCGTGCTGAGCTTCGCGGGGCGGCTGAGCGGGCGGGAGTGGGACGACTCGGGGAACACGCTTCTGCTGCACGGGTATTTCCAGCTTGACGCGTATGCGGCACACAATTTCGGGCGGAATGTCACGGGGTTTGCGAGCGGGGAGAATCTTTTCGACCGGTCGATCGAGGTGGGGAAGACGCCGCTGACGACGCTGGGGACGCCGCGGCTGGTGCGGGTGGGGTTGCGGGTGAACTGGGGCGGGTGAGCGCGAGAGACCGGGAACAGGGACAGCTTCAGGGCTGCCGGAATTCCCAATAAATAAATCCGAGGCGCTTCGTTTTCGGATTCTGGATCGGGCTCACCACGGCGAGATCGCCGTTGTGGAGGAAGATCACGGACCGGTATTCACCGGCGGTATAGGGAACGGGGCCGCCGGTCTCACTGCTGGTGGTCCAGCTGCCGGTTACGGGGCCGGATCGCTGTGTGACGCGCCGTCGTGGCTGGTGGCTTTCGATTTGAATGTGAGCCACGTGCCACTGCAGAGCATTGGCTGCGCCGGAGAACCAGGTGGCGGCGAGATTGCCTGGGCTCTGAGCGGTCAGATAGGGGTAGTAGGACAGGGCATCGATATCGGCGACTTGCCACTGCTTCCAGGTCATGCCCGCATCCATGGACTGCGCGAGCCAGACGCCTTTGATGTTGGTCCAGAGAGAATAGAGAGCGCCCCTGGTATCCCAGGTGAGGGGCTCAACCCATCGCGGAATCGATCCCTCGACATCGGTGGGGGCCCAATCCTGATCGCCAGGGGGAGCGTGCTTCTGCCAGGTGCGGCCGCCATCGGTGCTGACCACGATGCAATCTGCGCCCGCGGTGAATTTGTAGCCTCCAGCGTGGGCGGGGACGACGCGCACCGCCACGTCGCCCTGGGGCCCGACGGCGAGAGAGCTGGAGCCGCCGGTGGGATCGAGGGTTTGCGGGGTGCTCCACGTGGCGCCGTCATCGCGGCTCATGGTGTGGAGGACACCGCTGGTATCGTTCCAGATGACATGGGCGGTTCCGTCGGGTGCGACGGCAACCCAGGGGCGGTCCTCCCAGTGATCTTTCGCCAGTACGGTCCAGCGCCACGTCGCGCCGAGATTTCTGGTGACGCCTAAGGCGACGTGAACCCCGGTTGCGGTCCTGGGATCGAACAGCAACTGGACGAAGTAGAGAGTGCCATCGGGGGCAACGGCCAGGCTGACATCGGAGTTTCCTGTTGCACCGTCGGCGGGGGTTCCCACGCTGACGGCCGTCCAAGGTGGCTCCGTGATCGGTGCTCTTCCACAGGTGGGGCACCTGTTGCGGTTGGCCGCCGGCCAGGGAGCCGTAGCCGCTGACGAAGAGAGTGCCGTCAGGGGTTTCGGCGATGGCAGGTTCTTTGGCGAGATCGCCGACGGTTTCCACGCGCCGGACGAGAAGCAGCGTCGAGGGAGGATGCGGGGTATTTCGGTGGTTTTGAGGAAAAGCATTTCCCGCGGCCAGGGTGGACAGGGCAAGCGCGGCTGCGTTGCGGATCAGACGCATCTGCGGATCATACCGGACTGAAGAAGCGGGACGGCACCTCGAGCTGCTCCAGCCGAGCGAACCGCGGCCCGCTGCGTTTCAGCACTTGTTCTCGATGCGGGCGGCGATGCCTGCACCGATGACGGCGAGGGAGGGGTCTTCGGGGAGAACCTCGACGGTGTAGTTCTGGAGGGGGCTCATTTTGATCATCTCCCAGAGATGCTCTTTGAGGCGGGGGAGCTCGAGGCGCTGGATGTCGCGGCCGGTGTAGTAGAAGCGGCCTGCACCTTCGAGATGGATTTGCGAAGCGGTGGCGGCGGCGAGAGCGCGATGCCAGAGCTCGACGAAATCGGCGCAGCGGCGGTCGCCTTTTTTGGCGGCGGAGAAGACCTCGTCGGGCTCCATGTCGAGGAAGCGGAGGCGCATGGCGCGGTGGCCCATAATGCCTTCGAGATGGCCGCGGCCACCGCAGCCGCAGTAGTTTTCTTTGGGGTCGAGGGTGACGACCGTGTGGCCGCCTTCCCAGGGTCCTTCGGTCCAGGGAAAGCGGCCGAAGCCGATGCCGTTGCCGATGGTCCAGACGCGGACCTGGCGATCCATCTGGCCGCGAATGGCGGCGATGCCGGCAGCCACGGCGTCGGCGTCGTTGAAGACGCTGAGGCGGGTATCGACGCCGCGGCGCTGGAGGCCGGCGCTGATGTTGGCAGAGACCGGGACGCCTTTGAGCTGGGGTAGATTGGGCGAGTCGAGCGCGATGCCCTGGTGGATGTAGCCGGGCATGGCGACGCCGACGGCTTCAAGCTTCGCGTCTTTGGGGGCGAGGGCGACGACCGCATCGCAGATGATGTCGCAGAGGCTTTCGGCGGGGACTTCGATGAGCCCGTTGGTGTCGTCGATGCTCTCGGGAAACTCGCGGAGGCCGCCGGCGAGTTGGGTGCCGTCAATCAATCCGGCGACGATTTTGGTGGTCACGACGACGCCGACCGTGTTTGCCATGGATCCCTCCCGCGCAGCCCTGGGCGCATGTCCCTGCTGACTTATCCCTCGAAGCGGGCCAGCCGGTTGATGCCGTTAAACGCGGCGGCCTTGTAGCATTCGGCCAGGGTTGGATAGTTGAAGACGGTATCGATGAAGTAGTCGACGGTGCCGCCGAGGGCCATGACAGCCTGGCCGATGTGAACCAGCTCGGCGGCGCCTTCGCCGATGATGTGAACGCCGAGCACCTGGCGGTTTTCGCGATGGAAGATGAGCTTGAGGCGGCCGGTGGTGTCGCCGCGAATCTGGCCGCGGGCGATTTCGCGATAGTAGGCGACGCCGACTTCGTAGGGCACGTCCTCTTCGGTGAGCTGCTCCTCGGTCTTGCCGATGAAGGAGATCTCGGGGATGGTGTAGATGCCGTAGGGATAGAAGCTGGGATTGGAGATGACGTGGTCGTTGCCGAAGGCGCGCTCGGCGGCGATGCGTCCCTGCTCCATGGAAACGGAGGCAAGGGCGGGGAAGCCGATGACGTCGCCGACGGCGAAGATGTGGGGGACTCTGGTGCGGAAATCCTTATCGACAGGAATGCGGCCGCGCTTGTCGGCCTCGATGCCGGCGGCGGCGAGGTTGAGCTCGTCGACATTGCCCTGGCGGCCGACCGCATAGAGCAGGGCGTCGCCGGAGATTTTCTTTTTGCTCTCGAGATTCGCGACGACGGTACCGTCGGAGAGCTGTTCGACGCTCTCGACTTCTTCGCCGAGGCGCATGGTGACGCGGCTGTCGCGGAGGTGATAGCTGAGGGCCTCGATGATTTCCTGGTCGGCGAATTCGAGGAGGCGAGGGCGTTTTTCGACGAGGGTGACGCGCACGCCGAGGGCGGCGAACATGCAGGTGTACTCGACGCCGATCACGCCGCCGCCGACCACGATGAGGTTCCTGGGCAGGTCGGGGAGGTCGAGGACCTGATCGCTGTTGATGATGGTCCTGCCATTGACCGGGACTTTAGGCGAGGAGGCCGGCCGGGTGCCGACGCCGATGACGATGTTGTCGGCCTCGTAGGTGTTGGACCCGCGGATGCCTTCGACATGGATGTGATGATCGTCCTCGAAGCGGGCCACTCCGTTCAGGACTTCGACGCCATTGCGGGAGAGCTGGGCTTCGGTGACGTCGATTTCGGTTTTGACGACGTGCTGGACGCGGAAGGCGAGATCGGCCATGGTGATCTTTTCCTTCACGCGGTAGTTCATGCCGTAGATGGAGCGGTAGTTGTAGCCGGAGAGATGGAGCACGGCTTCGCGCATGGTTTTGCTGGGGATGGTGCCGGTGTTGATGCAGACGCCGCCGACGACGCTGCGCATTTCCACCAGCGCCACATGCTTGCCCTTTTTGACCGCGGAAACCGCCGCCCGCTGACCGGAAGGGCCCGAACCTATCACCAGAAGATCGTATTTCGCCATGCGCGAGAGAAGCGACCTGAGGGACCAGGTCCGTGCTCATCTTAAATGGTGCACAACCCGCGAGGATGAATTCGCTCTTACACTGGGAAATAGATGTTGCTCTATGCCATCACGAGCCGGCGGCTGCTGCCGGGGGACGAAAGCGCGCGGCGCGACGCTCTGGTGGAGCTGGCGCGGGTGTGGGCGCGGGGCGGCGTGGACATGATCCAGGTGCGGGAGAAGGATCTGCCGCTGACGGAGCTGCAGGCGCTGGCGCGGCGGATTGTGGAAGCGGTGCGGGGCGAGGGACGGACGCGGGTTCTGGTGAACGGCCCGGCGCAGGTGGCGCTCGATGCGGGAGCGGACGGCGTGCATCTGCACGCGGGCATGGGCGCCAACGCGGTGCGGGCTGCGCAGCAGGCCTACGCGCGGGTGGGAAAAGAACCGGTGGTGAGTGCGGCGTGCCATTCGGCGGAGGAAATCGGAGCGGCGCGGGGCGCGACCGACCTGTTGTTTTCGCCCGTGTTTGAAAAAGTGACAGGGGCGGCGCATCAGCGCGGGCAGGGGCTGGCGGCTCTGCGAGCAGCCGTCGATCTGGCGCAGCCGACGCCGGTGCTGGCGCTGGGCGGTGTGACGGAGAAGAACGCGGCGGCGTGCCTGCAGGCCGGGGCGGCTGGAGTGGCGGCGATCCGGCTGTTTCTGGGGGATGCGTGGCGGGGGCTGATCGAAGCAGCTCCAACGGCGGTGCGACCTTCGTCTTCGCCGGACCACTCCTAGCGAATGGCCTCTCCTGTGCGGCAGCGTGGCGGGGTGACCCTGACGAGGCGGGCTTCGCGGCGGCGCGGCGCCGGCTACGTGGCCTGCGCGCTGTCCGGATGCTGCTGGGGAACCGGCTTCTTCTTCGGCAAGATCGCATTCACGCAGCTGGGCGTGGGGCATTACGTTTTCTACCGGTTCGTTTTCGCTTGTCTGGGCCTGCTGCCGATTGTGGAGGCGCCGGGCTTCTCGGCGCGTGAGTGGCGGCTGCTGCTGATTGGCGCGTTCCTCGGCGTTCCGCTGCAGTTCCTGGTGCAGTTTGAGGGGCTGAAGCTGACGACGGTGAGCCATGCGGCGCTGATGGTGGGCACCATGCCGGTGATTCTGGCGGCGGGGGCGACGTTGTTCGCGCACGAACGGCTGGATGTGAAGGGATGGCTGGCGCTGGGGGGATCGACGCTGGGCATAGCGCTGATCGTGCTGAGCGCGAACCATGGCGGGATCCACGGCGGGAACCTCAAGGGCGATCTGCTGGTAGTGCTGTCGCTGGTGATCGCGCTGGGGTGGGTGCTGATCAACCAGCGGCTGATGGTGCTGGGGCGGTCGCCGATGGCGGTGACTTCGTGGACGCTGCTGACGGGCGCGGCGATGCTGGCGCCGTGGGTGCTG
>JBAUGH010000415.1:0-26575 GCA_049679565.1 Acidobacteriaceae bacterium | reverse complement strand
GGCTTCAGGAGCTTTCAGGACTTTATGGATTCGGGCGAGGGAATTGCGACGAATATCCTGGCGGACCGGCTGCGCCGGCTGCAGAAGGCGGACATCGTGGAAGCAGAGCGCGATCCGGAGGACGGCCGCCGGGTGAATTACAGGCTGACGAAGAAGGGAATCGATCTGGCTCCGGTGATGCTGGAACTGCTCATCTGGGGAGCACAGCACGAGGACACCGGCGCGCCGCCGCCGCTGGTGGCGGAGATGGCGCGGAACCGGGAAGCGGTGCTGGACGAGACGCAGCGGCGGTGGCGGGAGAGGGATCCGCGGCCGATGCTGCCGTGGCTGGGCGGACCGAGGCATGCGGCGAGCGGTCCGGGCAAAGACGTTGCGGGTGATTCATCGAACGGGCGCAAGCCGGAAGCCGGGCGCAGCAAGCGGGAGAAAGCCTGAGGAAGCCGATCGTCATGATCGGCCGGGGACAGGAGGCGCAATCGAGTGGTCGTCAGGCAGGGCATTCCAGGGCGAAAAGTGGCGATGGAGGAGAAACAGCCATGGCAACGACGATGGGAACAGGAACGATCGGCAGCACAAGGCCGGAAGTGTCGTCGGCGCAGTTGTGGACGGGCAGGATCATCAGCGGACTGATCGCCGCGTTCATGCTGCTCGATGCGGCAATGAAGTTTGCGAAACCGGTGCAGGTGGCGGAGGCGTTCGTGCGGACGGGATGGCCGCTGGAACTGTCGGTGCCACTGGGCTCTATTTTGGTCGCCTGTCTGGCGTTGTATCTGATCCCGCGGACGGCGATCCTGGGAGCGATTCTGTTGACCGGGTATCTGGGCGGGGCGGTAGCAACGAATCTGCGGCTGGAGAACCCGCTGTTCAGCCACACGCTGTTCCCGGTATATTTCGGCATCCTGCTTTGGGGCGCATTATGGCTGCGCGATTCTCGACTGCGCACGATAATTCCGCTGCGGATGAGCCGGTAGCCTCCGCCTGCAGTGGCCGTTGAGCTTCGCAAGCAACCTTACCCAGAGGAGAAAACAGTAATGCTTATTCAACCGTATCTGAACTTCAACGGACAATGCGACGAGGCCTTTCGCCTGTACGAGCAGGCTCTGGGCGGCACGATCGTCGGCCGCTTTACCTACGGCAATAGCCCCATGGCAGGACATTATCCGGACTGGGCCGACAAAGTGATGCACATCTCCATGCGTGTCGGCGAGCAGATGATGCTGGGGTGCGACGCTCCGCCGCCGCATTTCAGCCAGCCGCAGGGACTGCGAGTGTGCCTCGAATTTGAGGACGTCGCCGAAGCCGAGAGGGTTTACAAGGCACTGTCGGAAGGTGGCCAGATCACCATGGCGATCCAGGAAACCTTCTGGGCGAAACGCTTCGCGATGTTTACGGATCGCTTCGGAACGCCCTGGATGGTCAACGTTTCTAAGCCGATGTAAGCTGTTTCGACATTCAGCCCCAATAACAAAGGAGGGAGCATGAGCAAAGTACGAGTGCTGGTGGGGACGAAGAAGGGCGCCTTCATCCTGACTGCCGACGGCAAGCGGGAGAATTGGGAGGTGAACGGTCCGTTCTTCGCAGGGTGGGAGATTTACCACATGAAGGGATCGCCGGTGAACCCGGACCGGATCTACGTTTCGCAGACCAGCAGTTGGTCCGGGCAGGTGATCCAGCGGTCGGATGACGGCGGCAAGACGTGGGCGGCGCCGGGCGGAGGAATACAGACGAGCCCCCAGGGCTGGCCGATAGGCGAGGCGAACCGGTTCGTCTACGACACGTCGGATGCGACCGGCGCGCCGTTGACGACCCACCAGTTCTACGACGGGACGCAGCATCCGTGGGAATTCAAGCGGGTGTGGCATCTGGAGCCGTCGCTGACCGATGCGGAGGGCGTGTATGCGGGTGTGGAGGATGCGGCGCTGTTTTCCTCCAGGGATGGCGCGCATTCGTGGAAGGAACTATCGGGGCTCCGTGGGCACGGCACGGGACCGAAGTGGCAGCCGGGCGCCGGGGGCATGTGCCTGCACACGGTGATCCTCGATCCCGCCGATCCGAACCGCATCTATATTGCAATCTCGGCGGCCGGTGCGTTCCGCACCGACGATGGCGGCAAGAGCTGGAAGCCGATCAACCAGGGACTTCGCTCGCAGTTCATTCCCGATCCGAACGCCGAGGTCGGCCACTGCGTGCATCACATCGCGATGAACCCGAAGCGCTCGGGTGTGCTGTTCATGCAAAAGCACTGGGACGTGATGCGCAGCGACGATGCAGGCGATTCGTGGCGTGAGGTGAGCGGAAACCTGCCGACGGATTTCGGCTTCGCCATCGACGTGCACGCGCACGAGCCGGAAACGATTTATGTGGCGCCGATCAAGAGCGACTCCGAGCACTATCCGCTGGACGGCAAGCTGCAGGTGTGGCGCAGCCGCACCGGGGGCAACGAGTGGGAGGCGATGACCAACGGATTGCCGCAGCAGAACTGCTACGTGAACGTGCTGCGGGACGCCATGTCGGTGGACACGCTGGACGACTGCGGCGTGTATTTCGGCACCACCGGCGGACAGGTCTACGTCTCGCCGGACGCCGGCGATCAGTGGAAGCCGATCGTGCGCGATCTGCCGGCGGTGCTGTCCGTGGAGGTTCAGACCCTCGCATGATTCGCGTGGAGTTGCCGCATCATTTACGCGTGCTGGCGCAGGTAGGCGGAGAAGTGACGCTGGAAGTGGCGGAGCCGGTGACCCTGCGGCGCGCGCTGGATGCCCTGGAGGCCCGCTACCCGGTGTTGCGGGGAACGATCCGCGACCACGACACCCTCAAGCGCCGGCCCTTTCTGCGGTTCTTCGCCTGTCAGGAAGACCTGTCCCACGATCCACCGGACAATCCGCTGCCGGAGGCGGTGGCGACGGGCAAAGAGCCGCTGCTGGTAATTGGAGCGATCGCGGGAGGGTAGCCTCCGGGCGCTGCTGCGCTATTTCAGGGTGGTGGCGCGCTCCTCACAGCAAGCAAAGTGAGGCGATCCGGTAAGCGGTAAACCAACAACGAGGAGAATGCAATGCAGGCGATTCAGCCATTTCTCTGGTTCAACGACAACGCGGAGGCGGCGGCGCGGTTCTACGTCTCTGTATTCCCGAACGCTCGACTGGGCGCGATCCTGCGGGCTCCCGAAGGAGGGCCGACCCCGGCGGGATCGGTGCTGACGATAAGCTTCTTCATCGGCAGCCAGCAGTTCGTAGCGCTGAACGGCGGACCCCACCACAACTTCACCGACGCGCTCTCGCTCGTGGTCCCGTGCGACGGCCAGGCAGAGATCGACGCAGTATGGGAGAAGCTGACTGCGGGCGGCGGGGAAGAGGTGGCCTGCGGATGGCTGCGGGATAAGTTCGGCGTCTCGTGGCAGGTGGTCCCGGCAAACATCGGAGAGTTGATCCAGGGAAAGACTCCGGAAGGTGGGAAACGCGCCATGCAGGCACTGATGCAAATGAAGAAGCTGGACGTCGAAGCCCTACGGCAGGCGGGAGGCTTCGCGTAAGCCTATTACTTCGATAAGCTTGGCTCTGCGGACGGGGCGGCCAACCGGACTGCCCCTTTTTGCGTGGCGAAGCTTGCGTGGCCTGTCGCCTGGTGGCTTCAGGAATTCCCCTGCGGTATTGCCGCGTGCCGGGAGCGATTATTTCTCCGGGGGAGTCAAACATTTTCACTCCTGCGCACACTATTAAAAAGGGCGCGACAAACCCATCAAGGTGGTTGAGTCCAACGCGCTTCGAATGACGCAACTTCGAGCAGCGGGGCGTGTCGAGAGCCGATAAGCGAGCGCCACGCGGCAGGTTAAAAAGCAGCCGGCGCAGAAGAAAAAGGCTGCCCGAGATTGGGGTGTTGTTGCTATGATGGGGTCCTCCCGAGCGCTGACCCGGCATGATGACGGGATCCCCTGAGAGCAAGCGACGCCCGCAGTTTGGACGGCTCGAAAGGTTCGAGAAGCGGAGGCAGTCAGCAGCAGGAGCGGTAGACAAGACAATCCCCAGTGTTGAGCGCCGTCTCTCCCCCAGCGGCCCCGAGGAGTTGACCATGAAATCGCGCGCTATTGGGATCGCGGCAGCGGTCTCAGCCCTGATTGCAGTCGCAGCCCTGCCGGTGTTCGGCCAGGGTTTTGGGATGGACAAGACGAAAGTCGTGCTCCACCGCAAGCTGCCGGCTCTGATCCAGCTGCCCGGTGACCGGATCACGGTGAAGGTCGTCACCGTACATCCAGGCCAGGTGGACGAGGCCGCCGATCTGCAGAGCCAGCTGATGACGGAGTTGATGAAAAACGATTCGAATCTGCAGGAGGACGACGTCCATCCGCAGGTGGTCGTGAGCGCCCAGATTACAGAGTTCGCACACCCCCCGCCAGTGGTCACCGCGCAGGTGGTGCCGGGCAAAAATATGTTCGGCAAGAGCCAGGCCCAGACGCAGAACTTCACCCGAATCACTGGCACGATTGCCGTGGCGTTCCAGGTGAAAACAGCCAGCGGGCGGACGCTGACGTCGGACAACGTGCGCGTGAACTACGACCAGCAATTCAACGCCGCCGGGGACAATACGTCGCACGGGGTTCTGGGCACTATGTCGGACGGGCTCCACAAGTTGAAAGGCAGCAAGGGGACCGATGCTCAGGATGAGTATCCGCCCACGGATCCGGAACTGCGGCAGAAGCTGGTCACGATGGCGATCCAGCAGATGGCGGAGCAGATTGTGAACACCGATGAAGCCGTCGAGGTCGATCTGGCAAAGGAGAAGGGGGCGCTCGACGAGGGAGACAAGGAAGCCGAGCAGAACCTGTGGGAGCGGGCACTGGAGACCTTTATGACCGCGCCGCCCAACCCGAAGCCGGAGCAGGATGCGTACCGGCTGTACGACATCGGGGTGGCGGATGAAGCGCTGGCGTATCAGGCGGCGGATACAAAGGCGGCGATGAAGTTCCTGGACGATGCGGCCATCAATTACGGCAAGGCCGTGGATGCAAAGTCGAGCGAAAAGTATTTCCTCGAGCCGCAGAAGCGGATTGAAACTGCCATCGCGCACTATCGCAAGCTGGAGACGGAGAAGAATGCGCCGCCGGTGAAGGAAGTGGCCGAGGCTCCCCCGGTGACGAAGCAGGTCAGCGAGCCGCCCACGGAGCGCAAAACCGAGCATGCCGGCGGTAAGGCACTGACCAACTCCCAGGTGGCGGCGATGGTGCGAGCGGGCATGGACGATGCGACCGTGGAACAAACAGTGAAGAACGCCGGCGCCGTGGACTTCGACCTGACGCCTGCAGGGCGGCGCAGGTTGACCGCCGACGGCGTGAGCCCGGCGGTCATCACCGCCATGCGAACCCGCGCGATACAGGAACTGGCGAAGGGGAAATGAAAGATCGAGTACGAACCTGGCCCGCGTTGCTGGCGCTGGCGGTGGTGTGGGGATGCGTGAGCGCCCGTGCCGACGACATGATGTGCGGCGGCGGCCAGGATCTGATGGTCCAGGCGTTGGAGCGGGTGACGCCCACCAGCAGCAACAGCGACTATGAGGACGCCCTCGAACTGCTCAAGCACGCAGTTTCCAGTTGCGCCGAACTGGGCGATGCCTGGTATTATCGCAGCCTGATGGAGCAGCGGCTGGGGATGACGCGGGCGGCGTCGCTGTCGATCACGATGGCGAAACACTTTGGCTCCGAGGCCATGGACCAGGCGCAAAATCCCTTCGTGTTGTCGACCCCGATCGCGTCGCGTGCCATCGCGGGAGGCACGGAACAGGGAGTGCCGCCGGCAAATACGCCCTCGGTGGCAGGTCCGGTGCAGCAGAAGTGGGCCCTGGTGGTGGGTATCGGGCACTTTCAGGACCCGATGGTGCCGGTGCTGCACTATACGACGGATGATGCTAAAAGCTTCGCCGCCGAGCTGGTCGACCCGGCGATCGGGCGGTTCGCTCCCGATCACGTAACGCTGCTCACGGACGACCAGGCGACGACCGTGGGCATCAAGGAAGCGCTCAACCGGATTGCACGCCAGGCCCAGGCCAATGACGAGGTGGTGATCTACGTGGCGACCCACGGCTCGCCGCGCTCGCTCGATGTAGCGGGGGCGAATTACATCGTTACCTACGATACGAAGTTCGAGAGCGATGGCAAGCTGGATGAGGATGCTCTGTATGCGACTGCGCTGCCGATGGTGGAGCTGGCCAATGCCGTGGCCACGCGCATGAAGGCGCTGCGGACGGTGGTGATCCTGGATACCTGCTACAGCGGCGGAGCGGTGACCAATACCGCGAAGGTGATGGCTTCCGGCATCGGGAACGCTGCGCCTTCGCAGGCCACGCTGGAGCGCATGGCCCAGGGAACGGGGCGAATCGTGATGACCGCGGCCAGCGCCAACGAAGAGTCGCTGGAGAGCTCCACCCTGCAACACGGCTACTTCACGTATTTTCTGCTGCAGGCGCTCAAGGCCAATCAGGGCATGGCGCCCCTGACGGGCGTGTACGCAACGGTCGCAAAGGAAGTGAGCCAGCGAGTGGCGGCCGACGCCGCCGCGGATCATAAGGATCTGGGGCAGCATCCGGTGATGAGTCGAAGCTCCGCACAAGCGGATTTTGCGCTGGGCATCGCGCCCGGCGGCGGAGCCCCGGCCACGGCGCGCGGGCGATAGCCGGCTCGAATCCCGTCAGGAAAAAATCAAAAACTCTGCGGATTTTGCATCATCCGGCACCCAGATTTGCGTATACGCGGGTACAGCGATCGAGGGCGCTCTCCTTTGCAATCGTCTCCGCAGAAATTCCGGGATCTCGTGGAGCGCCATCAATCGCGGGTCTTTTCCATTGCATTCCGCGTCCTCGGGGAGAGCGCGACGGCGGAAGAGGTGGCGCAGGACGTTTTCCTTGAGCTGCACCGAGCTCTGCCGCGGCTGGAAAGCGATGAACATGTGACGGCGTGGGTGCGGCGCGTGGCGGTCCATCGGGCTACCGATGCGCTGCGGAGGCGGGTGGCGCGCGGCGATGCGGTGGCGGAAGAGTACCAGGACGGCATGGAACTGCGCCCCGTGGCACGCGATTTTCTGCCGCTGATGAATCGTGTGGAGCAGTTGCTGCTGACCCTGCCGCCGGCGCAGCGAGCGGTGATGCTGCTGCGCTACCAGGAAGACCTGGAGCCGGAGGACATCGCCATCGAACTGGGCATGCCCCAGGCGACGGTGAGGAGCCATCTGCAGCGGGCGGTGAAAATGCTGCGCGCTAAAGCCGAACGAACCCTGAGGGAGTACAGCCGTGGTTGAGCCCATCGATGCATTTGAAAGCGAACTGAGGGAACAGTTGCAGCCGCGCGAAGCTCCAGGCGGATTCGCGGATCGGGTAATGGTGCGAGCAACGGCGCAGAGAGGAAGACGCGGCCTGTGGATGCCGGTGTTGCGATGGGCGATGGCCGCCCTGCTGGTGGCGGCCGTAGTGGCGGGCGGCGTGGAGCGGGATCGCAGGCAGCGGATCGAAGGGGAGCGGGCCCGAGCCCAGGTGATGCTGGCTCTGCGTATCGCCGGGGCGACGCTGAACGATGTCCAGCGCAAGATCCAGGCCGACGGGGCGACAGGAAAATCGCGGCAAAGTGCAGGCGGGAGTGCGACCGATGAGCGCGAGTGAAAGGGAACGAACAGGAACCGGGGAATCAGGGGAGGGAAGGGTGAAATCCATGAAGCAGGCTCGGGCACAACGAATGTTTCTCTTTGCGGCATTGCTGGCGGTTTCCGCGTTACCGGCCGTAGCTCAGTCGGCGCCATTTCCGGTGACGCTGGGCAAGGAGCTGGCAGCGCGCGCTTCCAACTACACCGAAGTCTCGCTCGACCGCAGGATGCTGGACTTCGCGTCGCGCTTTATGAACAACAGCGACGATGCGGAAGGCAAGCGCATCATCGAGAAGCTCAACGGCGTGTACGTTCGCACCTACGAGTTCGACAAGCCGGGACAATACACGCCCGACGACGTGGAGTCGATCCGCCGCCAGTTCGAAGCTCCGGAGTGGACGACCCTGGTGAAGGAGCGGTCGAAAGGCGCGACCGACGACGCCGATATCTATATGAAGCTGGTGAACGGCGAGGTGCAGGGGATGTTTATCCTGAGCGCCGAGCCCCGGGAACTCGATTTCGTGTTCATCTCCGGGCCGATTCGCCCGGAAGACCTGAAGGATCTGAGCGGCAACTTCGGGATTCCCTCGGATGCCTACAAACTGAGCGATAAGGCCCACGACAAGGCGCAGAAAGAAGCAACGAAAAAGGCGCAGAAGAACGGCGGCCAGGAGGCGCAGCAGCCATGAAACTGATTTCTTTGGCAGTGCCAGCGATGGCGGCGGCGGTGGCGGTTCCTCTGGCGATGAATGCCGCCGCCAGCCGCGACTTCAACGCAGTTGTTTCGGCGGTGGAGCAGCGCTACTCGTCGCACGCCGAGCGCGTTCCGCTGATGGGGCTGGTGAGTTTCTGTGCCTGGGCAGCCACCCGAGGCGGCGTCAAAGGCATGCGGGTGGCGGAGTTCGAGCATTTGCCGGCAGCGTCCGATTCTGCAGAGCTGGAAGGCATTGTGCGGAACTCGCTGGGGCAGGACTGGCAGCTGTTCGTCGCGGATCGCAGCCGCAACGGCGACCTGAGCCTGATTTATGTCCAGCCGGAGGGCGCCTCCATGCGCATGCTGGTTGCCGATTTCGAACATGGCGAACTCGATCTGGTGCGGCTGGAGGTGAACGGCGATCGGCTGCAACACTGGATGCACGACCCGGAAGGCAGCGCGCGGCGCCACGACTACGGTGGCGGCACTCCGGACTGACAACTTTCGTACCCGGGGAAGACGGGCGTCGGGAACCCCGGCCGGGGCGTCCTAATTTCAGGATTCCGGTCAGCGCCGCGGCCGGGTCATGCGATACTTTTTGAGGCATGTACAAACGCGTCGTACTCAAACTTTCGGGGGAGGCGCTGGCCGCGGGCCGGGGTTTCGGAGTCGATCCCATACGCATTCATGAAATTGGAGCCGAACTGGCTGAAGTGCACGCGATGGGTGTCGAGCTTTGCGTGGTTGTGGGTGGGGGAAACTTTTTTCGCGGTGTGGCTCAGCAGGCCCGCGAGATGGACCGGGTGAGCGCCGATAACATGGGGATGCTGGCCACCGTCATCAATGCCCTGGCGATCCAGGACGCTCTGGAGAAGCGTGATGTGTTTTGCCGGGTGATGTCGGCCATCGAAATGAATCAGGTCTGCGAGCCGTATATCCGGAGGCGGGCGATCCGGCATCTGGAAAAGGGACGGGTGGTGATTTTCGCTGCCGGAACCGGAAATCCTTATTTCTCCACCGATACCGCGGCTTCGCTGCGCGCTATGGAGATGAAGGCCGACGTTTTGCTGAAAGGAACGAAGGTAGAAGGCATCTACGACGCGGATCCGGTCATCAGAACGGACGCGGTGAAATTCGAACAGATTACGTACATGGAAATTTTGCGGCTGGGGTTAAAGGTGATGGATACCACAGCGGTGAGTCTCTGTAAGGACAATAATCTGCCCATGATCATCTTCAACCTTAACCAGCCGGGCAATATCCGCCGCGTCGTTTCCGGGGAGAAGGTCGGCAGTCTGGTGACCGCCTGAGCGCACAGGTCCAAATCGTCCCCCGGCCCTGGCAGCCGGAACGATCGAAGCAAACGGAGCCGGCCCGGCCCCAGGCCATCAGGGGAAGCAGGGAGCGCCTGCCGGCGCTTTCCGGGCTGCGCGCGTTTGCAGCGCTGAACATTGTCTTCTTCCACTTCTCGAATCCCAAATGGTTTGGGCCTTTCGCGCCGATTGTCGATAACGGCTACACGTCGGTAAGCCTGTTCCTGCTGCTGTCCGGGTTTGTGCTCGCTTACAACTACTCAGACCGGGCGCAAAAGGGACAGCTGAGCGCACGGAATTTCTGGGTGGCGCGCGTTTCGCGACTCTATCCCGTCTATCTGTTCGCGCTGCTCATCTCGGTGGGCATGCTGGTGGAGGAGTGGCATGCGCGGTCGCACACGCAGTTTGCCTGGGGCCTGGTGCTGACGCCTCTGCTGCTGCAGGGCTGGAGCCCATCCCTCTCCACGTTCTGGAACACGCCGGCGTGGACCATGTGCACCGAAGCCTTCTTCTATCTCATCTTTCCTCTGGTCATCCTGTGGAGGCGGCCGAAGAGGCCCGGAGCCCTGTGCGGGCTCCTGCTGGGCTTGTGGTGCCTGGGGATGGTGCTGCCATCCCTGTATATGGGGTTGCATCCCGACGGCGATATGCACCCCGGGCGCTATACAGACGGCTTCTGGATGCGAGCGCTGAAATTTTCGCCGCCCCCGCACATTCCGTCTTTCCTGTTCGGTATCGTGCTGGCGGATCTGGACTCCCTCATCCCCCGCGCGGCGCGTAAGCGGCTCCTGTTCGGGCTGCTGGGCATGGGGGGTATCTACGCCATGCTCTACTTTGGCGAGCACTTCCCCTATCCCATGATGCACGACGGGCTGATGATGCCGCTGTTTGCGCTGGCGGTGCTGGGCCTGGCGGGACACAATCTCATCGCCCGGTTCTTTGGATTCTTCCCGTTCGTGGCGGTGGGGCAGGCCAGCTACTGTCTCTACATCCTCCACTTCAATCTGTGGAATCTGATCCACGAATCGGGATTCCTGGGCAGGACGGGGCTGGCGCGCTTCGATCCCTGGCTGAGCTACGGGCTGCTGGTACTGGCGGCAGTGGCAGCGATGAAGTGGATTGAACGCCCGGCGCAGCGGTGGATCAAGGCCAGATTTCTCACCCATTGACCGCTACAGGAGCTGCGGCAATGTCGGCTTCGCAGGCGGTGTACGGCACGGTGCGATTGCGGCCCTCCCTCTTCGCCTGATACAGAGCGGCATCGGCCCCGCTGAGCAGTTCGGTTTCCGCAGCGCCCTGCCGGGCGATCATAGCGCCGATGCTCACCGTAAGCGCGATCTCCGCGCCGCGGACCCGGAACGGAGCCGAGCCGACGGCCGCGCGGATGCGCTCCGCGCTGGCCCAGGTCTCGATGCCATCGCATTCCGGAAGAAGGATCAGGAACTCCTCGCCGCCATAGCGGCCAATGACGTCATAGGGCCGGGTGGCATGGAGCAGGCGGCTGGCGATGTCGCGCAGGACCGCATCCCCGGTGAGATGGCCGTGAGTGTCGTTGACCGGCTTGAAATGGTCGATGTCAAGCATCAGGACCCCCATGGAGATGTTCATGCGCTGGACGCGCTCCATTTCCCGATGCAGCAGATCGAGCAGGGCGCCGCGATTCCACAGTCCGGTCAGGGCGTCATGGGTGGCCTGGAAGCGCAGCTTCTCCTGGGCGGCGAGCAGATCGCGCTGCAGGGAGAGTGTACTGGCGAGCGAGATGCTTTTTTCCCGGTCGGCGGCCTCGGCCTGGTCACGCAGCGCGTGGGCTTCGTTCAACTGGACACGGATCACCCGGGTTTGCGCGCGCACGCGCCGGCGCAGAACCATATTCCACACCACCACCACCATTGCCGCGCTAAAGAGAAGCACAGACAGGATCAGGGCGTGACGGCCGGTCCACCAACTGGGGCGGCGAAGGACGGCGATGTCCCCCGGGAAGCGCAGCAGAATTTTGAAAGCCGCGGGGGTCTTGTCGTGCAGGACTTCGATGAAGCAAATACCGGTAACACGCAGCCTGGCGCCTGGCTGCAGCCCGGGTGGGATTCCATTCCCATCGGCGGGCAGGGCGGCGGTGAAAGTGACGCCATTCTCGCTCAGCACCAGGTCCTCTTCCGAAGGACTGCGCGACTGGTAGAGCAGCTGTCCGTCCACCCGAACCGGCTCCGCATCGTGGGTGCCGGTGAGAGCCTCGGCGGCGGTGAGAACCACAGGGAGGGGAGGCGTAGCGGTGCCCGTCCGGCGATAGAGAGCCTGTTGGAGGACGAGGGTATAGCCGCCGATGGAGGGGAATCCGACTACATCGACGGCGTCGCCGACCCGCAGATCGGCCGCACTGCGGGTGCTCACGAAAATGCCATGGGGCTCGCCCATGATGGAAAACTGCGAGCCCACGACCGAGGTCACCACGCCGCGCACATGAACGCGGTGTCCCGGCTCCTTTAGCCCGTACATCACCAGCGCGGAGGTGTCCATCAGCGGCAGGGAGAAAGGGTCGGCGGGCGGCGGTTCCTCGACGCGCACAAAGGAGAGATCAGGCATAAAGAGGCGAACCCCCAGGAGCTGTCTTCTCTGGTTGAAGCGGCTGCCAGCAGTGGCACGCAGTCGGACGCGCGCGTCGATGAGGGAGTGGTAATCACGGTCGCCGCGATCGAAGGTCAGGACCTCCATCCGATCGGCTCCGGAAGCCAGTTGGAGGATGAGCTCGGAGGGGTCCGGTTCGACCGATTCGGGGGCATCGGCTCCTGGCGGAGGTCGGGAGACGGAGCGCACGATGCCTTCCGCGGTGACCCATCGGGCGTCATATGCACCGGTAGACAGCCGATCGAAACCGACCAGCGGAGCCTTGGGCAGAGGCGCATGGCCGAGGATCCGGAAGCGAGGGTGGAGGAGGAAGGGAGCGATCTTGCCGGGGCTGGTAATGCCGTCGACCGACACGATGTCGCCGGTGCGAAGGGCGGGGGACTCGCCGCCAATGCTGACGAAGATACTGTCGGTGGTGTCGGTGAGAAAGAGGCGGTCGGCGGAGGGTTGATAGAAGGTGACCTGGGCGCGGCTCAGGCGAACCTTATATCCGCGGGCGGCCTCAGCAGACGACAGAAGGCGGGCCTGGCGGGCGGTTCGCAGCACCGGCAGAGCAGGGGGTACCGTCCGGGCGCGGATCGCGGGCGGGGCCGCTGCCAGCAGGGCGAGGAACCAGAGGACTGTGGTTCGGCGCGGAATTCTTCGCCCGGCATGGAAGGGAGTGGCTCTGCGGGGGCTTTGGCCATGCTCTTGTTCCTGGCGATCGATCCGTCCCCGCACCGTCATGGACCTGTTCCTGTGCGCGGCACCCTCCGCGCGGGCCGTGCTGTCTGACCTATCGGCAGATCCACGCACGACGATAAATCAGGAAAGCTGCCGCCGCCCAGGCCGGTTCCGACGGATCCGCGGAGGCTGCGGATTGAATCGAAAAAGCGCTCAGGCCGGCCGGGTGCGATAGCCGATTCCCGCCAGCACGCCCCGCATATAGGCATAACTCTTCGTCACGCCGGGCAGCGGGTCGTCGGCGTGGACCTCGTATTCGAGATCGACAAACCCCGGATAGCGGATCGCAATCAGTGCCTCGAAGATGCCACGCACAGGCATCTTGCCGTCGCCCACCGCGACCTGGCTTCCCTTGTCGTGGAAGTCTGTCAGGTCCTTCATGTGCATATTGAAGAGACGCGGGCCAACCGCATGAATCGCTTCAACTACGTCGGTGCCGGCTCGAACCGTGTGTCCCACATCGATGCAGCAGCCGAGGCGCGGATCCATGCCGTGGACGGCATCGAGCACGGTGAGCGGCGACGGCCAGACCTTGTCTTCCGGGCCGTGATTATGGATGGCCACGCGAATGTCATACTCCTTCACGAATTTTTCCACGCGCGGAAGCGCCTGGGGTGCCGGATCGCCCGCAACCATGACCGAGATGCCCGCGCGCTTCAGGTACTCGAATTTGGCGCGCATGTCCTCGTCGGTGTCGATCGCCAGCGAGATCGTGCCGGCGGCGTGGAGGCGGATGCCCGCAGCCTTGTAGTCGGCGAGCGCTTGTGCCTCGCCGGTTGGGTCCATGGGGAGATGGTCTTTCGCGTCCTTGGCGTTCAGATCGGTGAGGTCGAGGTCCTTCATGAAGCCGAGAAGCTGGTCGCGGCTGAATTCCCGGAAGGTATAACTGGCGAGACCGAGCCGGACGGGCGAAGGCGCGCCATCTGCGGCACGCGGCTCTTCGGCGGACGCGGGCGAGGGAAGCAGGGCGGTCCCGGCGGCCAGGGCGCCGGAAGCCAGAAAGTTGCGACGGGAAACGGTCATAGGATGATCCTCGGAATGCGGTGCATCGGAACGACGGCGCGGCGCGGAGTCCACGCGGAAAAAGAGAACCGGCGGCTACAGGTGCGGTTCCCACCCTGGTTGGTATTCGCGGCCCCAGCTCTTCATCGCTTCGGGATCGCCGACAATTTTGCCGCCATCAGAGGGGTCCAGCTTCAGTTCGCGCTGGACTTCCCACGCGATGTTGGAGAGCTGCAGCATGGTTACAGCGACATTGCCGACCTCAATTGGGGCGTGCAGCGCTTCTCCCTTCGTGATGCCGGCGATGAAGTTGGCGAAGTGCAGATTGGTCATCGAATCGGCGCCGATCAGGTCGGCGGACGAGGTCGTGCCCTCGCGCGGGACCCGGTATTCGCTCGTTTTGTGACCGTCCAGGTCGTAAACCTCATATCCGTCGCGATCCACCAGGACGGTTCCGTTCGTGCCGAGCAGGGTCGACCCGCGGTCGCGGTTGTAGAGCTTCATGCCGTTGCAGCTGCGCCCGTCCCAGCCGATCATTTTGTCGTCGTATTCAAAATTCGTGACGAGCGTGTCGTAGAACTGCCAGTCGTCCTTGAATTGGTAGCGCCCGCCCGACGCCGTGATGCGGCTGGGATAGTCGACACCCAGCGCCCAGCGGCAGACGTCGATTTCGTGGGTGCCGTTGTTCAGGGTTTCGCCTGTGCCCCAGATGCGGAACCAGTGCCAGTTGTAGGGCTGCACGTTGCTCTTGTAGGGACGGCGCGGTGCGGGGCCCTGCCACAGATCCCAGTTGAGCGCAGGAGGTACCGGGGCATCGTGGCCAAAGCCAATGGACTTGCGAGTGTTCGCATACCATGCCAGACCGTAATATGCCCGGCCAATGATGCCCTCGTGAATCTTCCGGACGATTTCGATGGTGTGCGGCGACGAGCGCTGCTGCGTGCCCATCTGCACCAGCTTGCCGTATTTCTTTTGCGCGGCGATGAGAAGGGCACCTTCCGCCGGATTGTGGCTGCAGGGCTTCTCCACGTAAACGTGCTTGCCGGCTTCGAGGCCCGCGATGGCCATGGGCGCGTGCCAGTGGTCGGGCGTGGCGATGGAGATAGCATCGACGTCTTTCCGCTCGAGAACTTTGCGGAAGTCGCCCTCGGTCCGGGGGGCATCGCCGAGCATCTTCTGGGCGGCCGCGGCGAACTTCGCGAGGAAATTGCTTTCGACATCGCACACCCAGGCCAGCTGGGCGGTGGTGCGGTTCGCAGCGAGCGCGGAAAGGTGCGCGTAGCCGCGACCATGTAATCCGATGGTGGCGAAGCGGACGCGGTCGTTGGCGCCCATGATCTGTGCATAGCTTTTGGCGGTGGCGCCGACGGCCAGGCCGGCAGCGCCCACGGCAAGCGAGTCCAGAAAGTCGCGTCGCGTAATCGTCATGATCTCTCCATGGAGGATAGGTTCGACAGGCGTCAGCAGGAGGCGCCGGACTCGGCCAGCGCTTTTTTCAGATCGGCCATGCTGATGCGTGAAGAGGCTTCCGGCGTTCCCGCGCCCCGCCAATGGGTTTCGAGGCTCACGGCGTAAGAGTAGCCGTCGCGGCGCAGTGCGCCGAGCTGGCCCACCCAGTCGACGACACCGGTGCCCACCGGCTCCCATTCATATTTGCCGCCAGGCTCGCGCTTCACGTTCTTCGCGTGGCAGTGGCCGATGCGATCTTTGGGCAGCAAATCGTATCCGTCGGGATACGGGACGTCGCCCGGGAACGTGCCGGCATTGCCGGGGTCCCAGTTCAGCATGAAGTTGCGGTTGGGAACCGCCTGCAGCACCGCAACCGCTTCTTTCGCTTTGCCGGTGTTGCACGACATTTCGTTTTCGAGCAGCAGGATAACGTTGTGCTTCGCGCAGCTTTCGGCGGCCTGGCGCAGCTTCGCGTTGATCGCCTCCCGATACGGAGCGGGGTTCTCCAGCCGCCAGAAATCGAAGCAGCGCACCCGGTCGGTGGAGAACGCGCGGGTGAGGCCGATGGAGTGCTCGAGGAGCGCGTCCTGCTGGCCAAAATCGTTGCTGGCGTGAAACTCGTCACGCTTCTCGCCTTTTTTCAGTGGCGCGCCGGGCCAGTCCACTTTGTAAAGCGGGCTGGCGATGTCGGTGACGCGCAGATCGTGCTTCTTTACGATGCGCTGCGCTTCGGCGAGTTCGTTGCCGTCGAGGTCGGTGACATTCTTGTTCCACATGCTGCGCAGTTCGATCCAGTGCAGCCCGAAATCGTGGGCCGCGACATAACAGGCGTGATCGAAGTCCTGGGAGATTTCGTCGTTGATGACTGAGAGCCGGAAAGGACAGCTGGCCGGAACCCGCACGGACGGCTGTGCGTCCGAGGTGCGCGACCGGGGAGCTGCGGAGGAGGGGAGAGCAGCGGCCGCGCTGGCGGCGGCGAGACTGCTCAGGAACGTACGGCGGGACATCGACATCCATTTCTCCTGGACAAAACAGAAGTCAGTATATCTCCGGTTCGCCGGGAAGGGCCCCGTCGGAAGGCGAGTGCGTGATTTTGCAGGATCAGTGCGGGGGTGGCGCGCGCGGGTTGCGCTCATCCCCCGGAAGGCACCATGAGCGCCATCCCGCAGTACCTCACCCTGGAACCAACGGAGGCACGATGCACTAACTCTTTGGTTTGAACTCATTGACGCTCACGGGGCAGCATGCAAGACTGACCTCGTAGTCGAGCGTTCCGTGCTTTTCCTCCCCGGTTGTCACCGCTCTGCTCGTAGCGCAACAGGAGAAAAAGGGCACTATGCAATCTCGGGTTTCATCGGCTGAAGGGCTGCGCAATTCCGGATGGGATTCCCCCCCGGCTCTTCGTTTGCCTGGACAACACAAAGGGGGGCTGGCGCTGGAAACGCGGTTCGGCGCGGCAGCAGCATCGTCCTCCTCTTCTGCCTCTCGCGCAGCAGCGGTTTCGACGCAGTGGGGCAAGTCGGCGCTGCATTTCTACGCTTCGCCCTGGCTCCGTTCTCGCACTCGTTATGAGAAAAACTGGCTCATGCGTGCGCTGGATGGAATCGCGGGAGCGCTTTGGCCGCTGGCGGCGATGGACGATCTCAGCAACTGGCTGCAGGATGGATCGGCAGGGGCGCGCATGTTCCTGGGGATCGCCGCGGGCACGGTTGCTGCCTTACTGATCTTCCAGAATTTCGTTCCCCTTTTGTGGGTGCAGGCGCTGGTGAGCTCCGCGATCTTCTCCGGCCAGGGAGCGTTGCTTCTGATTCTGGGGAGCCTGGTAGCGGGGGCAACGGTTCTCCCGATCGTGTTCGCATACTTGATTCCGGTGCTGACCCGACTGGTGGTGTTTGCAGGGTTGTGCGCCCTGGCCGCGGGAGCCTGCTACGAGGCCTGGCGGCTTATCCTCTCAGCAAGGCTTCTCTGAGGGCGACCGGGCGAAAGCACAAAGCGCCCGCAGTTGTGCAGGCGCTTCGTCATACCCGCTGGGTTGCGTGCTGTTCGCGGGTCGAAACCTGTTTTCGATCGGTTCTGGAGTGCGTATCCGATGCCGGCAGAGCGGCTGCAGTACAACGGAGAGAACCAGGGCAGAGCTGCAGAACGGCAATCTCTTTCTCAGCGGGTGCCGATGCCGAAGTCTCTTTACAGGTGGAGAATCGAGAACCGGCCCGGCTTCCGAATCGATCTGCTCTGACTTTAAGGGGGGATTCCCAGCCGCAGTATCCCCCTTTCAGGGAGGCGGGGTGCCTGTTTCCGGTGATCCAGGGGGGAGATTTACCACCGGTAGGCGGATTCGAGCGAGGGCGCGCCGGTCTTGCCGTCCACGACGTTGACCTTGACCACGGCCTCGATGTTGCCGCTTCCGATGTCATGTTCCAGCTTGTCGCTCAGCAGTTTCAGATCGTGGGGGCTGGTGGCGAAGAGTCCGGCCGCTTCGGTTCCGTTGCGGCCCAGGCCGGCCACCACCATCACCACGCTGTCGGTGGTGGAGTCGTAGAAGCGCGCGATCAGCCCGTAATCGTCGGCGCTGGAGTAGGGCAGCAAGGGGTTGCGCTCCCAGTGAACCTGAGGATTTTGCCGGTCGACGATCGATTCGACCACGCCCGGGCTCAACGTGAGGTGCAGCGGCCCCACCAGGCGCATGGTCCACTCATTGTTGTATCCCCCCAACAGGATGAGGGGCCGCTCGCGCAGCTCCGTCAGAGGCGTCGAAGTGCAGGGCTGCATCTGGTAGGCCGTCTGGTTGCGTTCCAGCAGGCCACTGACGCGGGCGATCGTCGAAGCGATCTGCATGGAGACAAACGGATATTCGTTGTCCTTATTGGCCGTGGTTACGCCGGAATAATTCTGAGGAGCAAACACCACGGCGCCGGAGCACAGCAGCGCCGTTCCAGGCTGATGCAGGACCGGCGCCCAGAATCGATCCACCACATTGACTTCGTTTGTTGATGCCGATCGCAAGTGCAGCACCGCAGCCGCCGCCGCAACCAACACCGATAAACCAGCAACCAGCATCAGAAGCCCTTTCCTGCGCGTGGGCCTTCCGGCCTGCGTCTCGTGAAGCTCGGCAATGGGACGTGTTTCCTCGAAGGGGTGAGCCGCATGGCCCGGCATGGACTCGTGATGCGACGCAGGTTCAGCACCACCGGAAGGCGAGTCGCGTCCCGGCTCGTCGGCCGGCGCGTGCAGAAACTCCGGCACGTAGGACCCAACCGGCAGGACGATCTGAAGGGGACAGTCGGATTCGTTCTCGTGGTAGTAAAGCGCCAGCCGCTTGCGGACCTCACCGGCGGTATAGCGGACGACGGTGTCGGCATTGGTGTCGTAATCATGGGGCCGGTGAAAGACCTCGATGCCGAGGGTGCGCTCCTTGAGCTGCTCCACCCGGCCCTCCAGCGCGTGCTCCACCAGGTACTCGAGCAGCGCAGGATAGCGCTTGCTGTTGCAGAAATGCGGGCTGGCCAGAATCTTGTGGAGCTCGGCCAGCACAGCGCGGCGATCGTCGGACGTTTCCGGCGTCCAGATCTCCCAGGCTGGTCGAAGTAATGTCATCGTAGGGACCGTTGCCATGATACTCGTTCGGCAATGGCCCTGTACCGACGTTTATAACGTCCCCGATGACCTTCGCACCCTGCACTTTCTGAAGGGCTTAGTCGAAGAGGCGCGGGGCAAACGGTGAGTCACTTGCACGTCGTTGCCCAGCGCGCCGAGCATCCACCGGTTCGCCTCCGGCAGGAGCGCGAGCTCATTTGCGGATGCACTCACTCGGCCCCATTTCGCGACGGCAGTTTTGTGTGGGAGCAACAGCTGTCGTCACCCAGGCAGCGGCTCGGGGAGCGAACCGTCATCCACAAAATGGGTTCTCCCTGGCCGGCGCAGTCGATCGTCAGCGGATTCTGGCCGAGGCCGCTGATTACGTCGATCTTCAGCCGAAGACCATCACCAGTTTTCGCGCGAAGCGGAGTCCCGGCGGTCTGCACGACTATTTCTCCGAAGCGGATTACTTCTGGCCCAATCCCGCCGATCCCGGCGGCCCGTACATCAGCCGCGACGGCGAGAGCAATCCGAATAATTTCAACGAGCACCGCAAGGCGATGATCGCGCTCTCCATCCAGATGCCGGCGCTCACCGCGGCCTGGATTCTGACGCGGCGGCGCGCCTTTGCGGTCAAAGCCGCGGACCATCTGCGCGCCTGGTTCATCCGGCCAGAGACGCGCATGAATCCGAATCTCGAGTATGCGCAGGGGGTCCACGGAGTTTCGACGGGGCGATCCTACGGCATCATCGACACCGTGCATCTGGCGGAGGTGGCACGTGCGGCGACGCTGGTGGCGCCGGCAAGCCTTGACGCGGCTGAGCAGGCCGCTCTGAAGGCCTGGTTTCGCGATTACCTGCACTGGCTGCAAACCAGCAAAAAGGGGATCACCGAGCACGACGCGAAGAATAATCACGCCGTTTGCTGGGCCCTGCAGGCCAGCGAATACGCCCGGCTGGTCGGCGATGCGGCCACGCGCGCATCGGTCGCGACGGATTACGAAGACCGCTTCGTGCCTGACCAGATGGCGGCGGATGGGAGCTTTCCTCGCGAACTGGCGCGCACCAAGCCCTACGGCTATTCGATTTTCAACTTCGACATGCTTGCCATGCTTTGCCAGTCGCTGCTCGACAGCGGAGACGACCTGTTTGCCTTCACCCTCCCCGACGGCCGCGGCATCTGCCGGGCGGCGGCGTTCCTGGTTCCCTGGCTGCGCGACAAGAGCGCCTGGCCGTATCGCAAAGACGTCGAGCACTTCGACTCTCTGCCGGTGCGGATCCCGAGCCTGCTGTTCTGCGGCCTTCACTGCGAGCGAGAGGACTGGGTCGCTCTGTGGAGGCGGCTCGATCCGGATACCACCGATCCGGAAGTCATCCGCAACGATCCCGTACGTCAGCCGCTGCTGTGGTTCCGCGAAGCGGAGGCCGCAGCATGAGCCGCTTCGATTCCAGCAACGAAGGCTGGCAGGGAATCGGCCTGGCGATCTCGCGCCGCACCTTCGTGAAAGCCGGAGCCGCGCTGGCCGCTGCCTCATCCATCCCGCTGCCGCTGCTGGCATCGGTTCTTGAGAATCCGGCCTTGCAGAAGGCGTCGGGAGATCCGAAAGCCGACTCGCTGAGCCGGACCCTGACCGATTGGGAGTACTACCAGGGGCCGCTCGATCCGCACTTCCAGGTATGGAACAGCGAGGAAATCGTTGTCTGGGGCCCGGTTTCGCTGCCGCACTGCTTCAACCACTACGACGCCTGCGATCCGGAAACACCGGCGTATCGCGGACAGGGATGGTATCGGACACGCCTGGCGGTGAACAACCCGATTCCCGGCGGCCGAACGATCCTCCACTTCGAAGGAGTGGGGCAGCAATCCGAAGTCTGGATCGGCACAAAACGCGTCGGCCAGCACATCGGCGGCTACGACGAATTCCTGATCGACATCACAGACGCCTGCCGAGCGCTGCCCTCCGGCGCGCAGGTACCGCTGGCGGTTCTCTGCGATAACGGCCGCAACATCGAACGCCTGCCGTCGGACCTGAGTGACTTCACACTTTATGGTGGCCTGTACCGGGCCGTGCACCTGGTTTACGAACCGGCGGTTTCATTGGAAGCCGTTCACACCCGTGTCTCCTTCGAGCCTGGCGAGCCGGCAACGGTGCAGGTGACAACGCGGCTCTACGCGCCTCAGGGCGCGGCTGGTCCACTCACCTTTGACATTGCGCTCTTCGATCCGCAGGGGCAGCGCGTCTTCCAGCAAACCGTGCAGCGAACCGCCTGGGATGGGGAGAGCGAGCTGGCTCATTGCGTTCTCGACAAGCCGCAGCTGTGGTCGCCGCAATCGCCCGGCCTCTACCGCTGCGAAGTGTCTCTCTCTTCGCGCGCCGGCGAAACCGCTGCCAGCCATCGCTTCGGGGTGCGGCACACACGCTTTGAGGCCCACGGTCCCTTCTACCTGAACGGCGAGCGGCTGCTGCTTCGCGGCACGCACCGCCACCAGGATCACGCCGGCTATGCCGCGGCCATGCCCGATGACCTGATGCGCCAGGAGATGCAGCTCATCAAAGACATGGGCGCGAACTTCATCCGCCTGGCGCACTATCAGCAGCCGCGCGCGATTCTCGACCTGTGCGATGAGTTGGGCATTCTGGTCTGGGAAGAAGTTCCGTGGTGCCGCAGCGGCGTCGGCAACGAGCGCTTCCGCCGGCAGGGACGCGAGAAGCTGCGCACCATGATCGACCAGCACAGCAACCACCCGTCGGTTCTGGTGTGGGGCCTGGGCAACGAGGACGACTGGCCGACGGAGCTGAACGGCGCCGACCACGACGCCATTCGCGCGTACATGACCGAACTGCGGGACCTCGCGCATCAGTGCGATCCGACGCGGCTGACGGCGTTTCGCCGCTGCGCCTTCGCCTGCGACATTCCCGACGTCTACTCGCCCTCCATCTGGGCCGGCTGGTACAGCGGCCGGTACACCGAATACAAAGAGGCGCTCGAGCAGGCACGGTGCACGGTGCCGCATTTTCTCCACATGGAGTGGGGAGCCGACAGTCACGCCGGACGCCACGCGGAAGATCCCGATCCGGTGGCCGACGAGGTCCCCACCGGGCGCGGAACCGCCGAAATCGGCTTTGCTTACAAAAAAACCGGCGGATCCGCCCGCGTCTCGCGTGACGGCGACTGGACCGAAACCTACGCCTGCGATCTCTTCGACTGGTATCTGAAAACCCTCGAGGAACTCCCCTGGATGACGGGCGCCGCGCAGTGGGCTTTCAAGGATTTCGCCACCGCGCTGCGCAGCGACAATCCCATCCCCCGCATTAACCAGAAGGGCCTGGTAACGCGCGACCTCACGCTCAAGGAAAGCTACTTCGTCTTCCAGTCGTACTGGGCCCAGAAGCCCATGGTGCATCTCTATGGGCATAGCTGGCCCGTGCGCTGGGGCAAGCCGGGCGAGCGCCGTCTGGTGCGGGTCTATTCCAACTGCAGCGCCGTGGAACTGTTTCTTAACGGCGCTTCGGTCGGGGGGAAAAAACGCGATCCGCAGAATTTCCCCGCGGCCGGGCTGCGCTGGAGTCTTCCCTTCCGCGAAGGCGCGAACGAGCTGCGGGCGTTGGCAGGGAACGGCAGCGTTGAAGACCGGATCCGCTTCACCTATCAGACCCAGGAATGGAGCGCTCCGGCCCGGCTGAGGCTGGCCGTGGCGCAGCAGGGTGCGGGGAAGTCCACCGTGGAGGCGACCATGCTCGATGCCTCCGGAGTTCGTTGCCTCGACTCGCGCGCGTTGGTCTATTTTTCGCTGGCTGGAGACGGCCGTCTCGAGGACAACCTCGGCACGCCCACCGGCTCGCGGGTGGTGGAGATGTACAACGGGCGCGTTCAGATCGGCCTGACGCATGCGGGCCCCGTGGTCGCGGGGGTGCATGCGGCCGGCGTCGAACCGGCCTTCCTGCACGTTTCCGGGAGCTGACGGCGGGAGGGAAGAGAGGAAACCGCACGCATGGGCGAAACGGCAACACGTACGAAACCAGACAGGAGGCGCAGATGGCGACATCATTGGCTGTAACGTCATCAGGCCCCCCGGAACCGGGCGCGGAGCCGGAGCGCGATCAATACCGCATCCAGTGTCTCGATCGCGCCATCGACCTGCTGGAGTTGCTCAGCGCGTCCGAAAAGCTGCCCAACCTGGCGGCGATCTGCCAGCGTACCGGCCTGCACAAGAGCACCGCCCACCGCCTGCTGATGGTGCTGGAGCGCAGCGGCATGGTGGAGCGTACCCCGGACCATCGTTTCCGCCTCGGCCTCAAGCTCCATGAACTGGGTCAGCGGGCGCTCGATCAGATTGACCTGCGCGCCCGGGCCAAACCCCACTTCCGACGCCTTTCCGCGCAGGTGCACGAGACGGTTCACCTGGGCGTGCTGCAAAAAGCCAGTGTTGTGTATCTGGAGAAGCTGGACGCGAACAGCCGCACGGTGTGTCCTGGCTCGGTCACCGGCACTTCGAACCCCGTCTACTGCACGGCGATGGGCAAGGCAATGCTCGCGTTCCTGGCGCCCGGTACCGCGGAAGAGGTGATCGCCGGCATTCGCTTCCGGCGTTTCACGGCCAACACGCTCTGCTCGGAAAGCGAGTTGCGCAGCGCGCTGGAGCGCGTGCGCCGCCGAGGCTATGCAATCGACGACGAGGAGATCGAGCCGGGTGTGCGCTGCATCGGCGCCCCTGTCTTCAGCCCCTCCGGCGCGCCCATAGCAGCCGTCAGCATCTCCGGGCCGGTGGTCAGGATCACGCCACAGCGCGCCCCCGGCATCGCCGAACACCTGTTGCGCTGCTGCCGCGAAATCTCCCTGTCACTGTCCCGCGAGCCAAGCAGTTCGCCCTCGCTCACGGTGGTTCGCAGCAGAGCCGTGGGACCGCAGAGGTCGGATGCTCTGCAGATGCTGCGTTAGGAGGATTCCTGTGTTTCGCTCGACGATCGCAAACCGCTTCTCCTCTTCCCGACAGCCGCGCAGGGTGCGGGCGGTCCCTGCGGGGAGGCGACTCGCGATGACGCGTCTCGCAAAGTGGTGCGCAGCTGCAGGCGCGTCCCACAGAGTGAAACGGCAAAGCACGCATTTCGTTGACACTCCCGGTGGTCGCTGGAAAGAATCCACCTCGAACTGCCAGGAGTGCACCAGGGCTCTCGTCCGGTCGGAGACAGATAATCGCGGCCGGATGCAAGACAGAAAAGAACCGGGCTGCTGAAACAGCTCTTTTGGGAGGTCGACAATGTTGAAACTCGCACGGCTGAGCAGTTGCATCGCAATCCTCTGTGCCGCGACCATGGCTGCCTTCGGGCAGCTGTCCACCGCAACTGTAGCCGGTACCGTAACCGATTCCTCCGGCGCGGTCATTGGCAACGCAAGCATTGTGTTCACGCAGACGCTGACGAACTTCACCCGCACGGCGCAGACCAACGCCGCTGGCGAGTATCGCGCCGACTTCATGCCCATCGGGCCGTACACCGCCAAAGTGGACGCCCAGGGCTTTCAGACCTACGTTCAGAACGGCATCGTACTGAACGCGGCCCAGGAGGCCGCGCTGAACTTCGCTCTCCAGCCGGGCGTGCAGAGCACCGTGGTGCAGGTCACCGGACAGGTCCCGCTGGTCAACACCGAGAACTCGGTGCTCAGCTCCACGGTGGACAATCGCGAGATTGAGAACCTGCCCCTCGTGGGCCGCAACGTCTACCAGTTGCTCAACCTGACTCCGGGCGTACAGAACGTATCAAACGAGAACTCCATCGGCCTGCCTATGGAGCACGTGATTCTGAACGGCTCGACCGACAACATGGTCGGTCAGGTGACCTACTACCTCGATGGCGGTCTGAACATGACCGGCGTGCGCGATACCGGCAACGTGATTCCCAATCCGGACGCCGTCGATCAGTTCAACGTCCAGACCAACAATTTCAGCGCCGAATACGGACGCACCGGCGCCGGCGTGGTTTCCGTGGTGACCATGTCGGGCACCAATGCGGTGCACGGCTCGGTTTTCGAGTTTCATCAGGAAACCAATTTCAATGCCGACAGCTATCTGCAGACCACCCGGACTCCGGAGCACATCAACCGCTTCGGCGCCACCGTGGGCGGCCCGGTGCTGATGAGCAGGATCTTCTTTTTCGGCAGCTATGCGGGATTGCGGCAGGTGAGCCCGCAAAACTTCAATACCGTGGTGCCGGACGCCCTGCAGAGGGTCGGCAATTTCTCTGAGAATCTGCCCACCACCGCGCCGGCGACAGGGCTGGGCGCGTGCGCCACCAAACTGTCGGCGACCGACAAGGCGGATACCGACTACGGCGGCAAGTTCTTCGTCTGCGATCCGGTCACCCATCAGCCGGTGCCTGGCAACCGCCTCGATCTCGACACGAACTTCAAGCCGGATCCGGTGGCGTCCGCGGTTCTCAGCAAGAACGTTCCTCTTCCGTCGGCCAATCGCCCCACACCAGACAACCGCTTCGTCGGCAATGAGGGCCTTCCCAATAACACTGACGAGTACCTCATCAAGGGCGACTTCCAGCTGATGCCCAGCCATCGCGAAACCCTCGAATACTACCAGTCGATCGGGTCGCAGATCGAGCTGCCTTCGGGAAGCTCGCTGCCGGGATGGGCGGTGTCGAACTACGCCTATCGCCAGCAGAACGGCGATGCCAGCGATGTATGGACCCTCTCCGCGAAGTCGGTCAATCAGGCCTGGCTGAGCTTCTCCCGCATGATCGCGGGCCGCATCAGCAGTCCGGCGGAGTCGCTGGCCGCGTTCGGGTCCGACCTCAACGTCCAGGGCACGCCCTCGCTCCCGCAGATCAGCGTCTCCAGCTTCTTTACTCTCGCCAACGCCATCAGCGGGCCGGTGGCTGGCGATAACATCTACGGCCTTCGCGACGTGTTCAGCACCAACAGAGGCCGGCACACCATCAACGCCGGTGCAGAAGGTTATCTGGAACACGACCGCCTGGAGACTCTTCTTAATAACTATGGCGTCTTCAGCTTCACCAGCGCGACCGTGCCCTCCACCACATCCGGGCAGGCGACCTATACGCGTACGGGGGACGCAATTTCGGATTTCCTCATCGGCCATCCCAATACGATGAGCCAGGATTCTCCCGACGACGCCAACGAGAACTACTGGGACTACGGGTTCTTCGTGCAGGACGACTGGCACCCGCTGACCAATCTGACTCTGAACCTCGGCCTGCGCTACGACGTGCAGACCCCGCCCACCGACACCCAGCGCCGGATCGCTGTCTTCGAGCCTGGCGTGCAGTCCACGGTTTCACCCTCCGCCATGCTGGGGCAGCTGTTCCCCGGCGATCCCGGCGTGCCTGCCGGCGGGGTAGACACCAACTACAACCACATCTCGCCCCGCCTGGGCTTCACCTGGGATCCCAGGAAGACCGGCAGAACCGTCTTTCACGGCGGCGGCGGCCTCTTTTTCGACACCATCTCCGGCAACGAGTGGATGCTGTCGCAGAACTTCCAGCCGTTCGCAGTCCGCGAAACCAACGCCTTCACCCACGTCGTGAGCCTGCAGCACGTCTATTCCACCG
>JBAUGH010000414.1:0-2319 GCA_049679565.1 Acidobacteriaceae bacterium | reverse complement strand
CTGCAGTCCGGGGACGGCGGCCGATCTGACCCTCGAGCAGTATCCGGGGCGGCGCTTCCATGGAAAGGTGGTGCGGACGGCGGAGGCGATCGATCCCGGCTCGCGAACGCTGCTGGTGGAAGTGGACGTGCCGAATGCGGGCGGGGTGCTGGTGCCCGGGGACTACACCGAGGTGCATTTTCGCGTGAAGGTGGAGAAGCGGACGCTGATCCTGCCGGTATCCACGCTGCTGTTTCGCGAGGAAGGCCTGCGGGTGGCGACGGTGGTGAATGGGAACAAAGCGAAGCTGGTGCCGATCACGATCGGCCAGAACGACGGGCGGGTGGTGCAGGTGATCGAAGGGCTGGAGCCGGATGACCTGGTGATGCAGAATCCACCCGATTCGATCATGGACGGGGAGACGGTGCGGGTGGTTCAACCCAACCGGCAGGGGGGGATTCCGGGCGCGCCGGAGGAGGGGGAAGGCGGACAGGGACCCGAGGGGGGCGGCGCATGAGAGGTTTGGCTCCCGTGGGGGCAGGCGCATCGGCGCTGTTGCTCCTGCTGGCGGGATGTACGGTGGGCCCGAATTACCACCGTCCGGCAGCGGCGACGGCGCCGGCGTGGAAGGAGAACGCGGGGCCTCCGCCAAATCCGCCGAACGGGACGTGGAAGCAGGCGGCGCCCGGCGATGCGGTTCTACGCGGGAAGTGGTGGGAGATGTACGGCGATCCGCAGCTGAGTGCGCTGGAAGAGAAGATTGCGGTATCGAACCAGACGCTGAAGGTGGCGATGGAGCAGTACTTCCAGGCGCGCGAACAGGTGCAGGTGGCGCGCTCGCAGTATTACCCCACACTGGCGGCGGGTCCTTCGGCCAGCCGCACGCGGACCTCGAACAACCAGCCGAATACGGCGCCCGGGGTGACGCACTATCAGTACAACGATTTCAGCATTGCCGGGCAGGCGCAGTGGGAGCCGGATCTGTGGGGACAGGTGCGGCGAACGGTGGAGCAGGCGCGGGCGAACGCGCAGGCTTCGGCGGCGCTGCTGGCGAATGTGGATCTGAGCCTGCACGCGGAGCTGGCTTCGGACTACTTCGAGATGCGCGGGCTGGACTCGCAGAAAGAACTGCTGGACAACACGGTGAAGGCCTACGCTTCGTATCTGAAGCTGACCGGGATCCGGTTCAAAGGGGGCGTGGCGACGGAGTCGGATGTGGCGCTGGCGCAGACCCAGCTGGACACGACGCGGGCGCAGGACATCGACGTGGAAGTGGCGCGGGCGCAGTACGAGCACGCGATCGCGACGCTGATCGGGGCGCCAGCTTCGACGTTCACGCTCCCGCAGATGCCGCTCGGGCAGCAGATTCCGCAGATTCCTGTGGGGGTGCCGTCGGAGCTGCTGGAGCGGAGGCCGGACATTGCGGCGGCGGAGCGACAGGTGGATGGGGCCAACGCGCAGATCGGGATTGCGGTGGCGGCGTATTACCCCAACGTTTCACTGAGCGGGACGGGCGGATTCCTGAGCGGGAATCCGGGAACGCTGATCCAGGGGCCGAGCGAGATGTGGTCGCTGGGGGCCTCGGCGGTGGAGCTGCTGTTCGATGCGGGACGGCGGCATGCGATCACCCAGCAGGCGCGCGACGCTTACGAGCAGCAGGTGGCGAATTACCGGCAGACGGTGCTAGCCGCGTTCCAGGACGTGGAGGACAACCTGGCAGCGATCCGCATTCTGGATCAGGAATCGGTTGCGAATGAGGCAGCGGTCGCTGACGCCCAGCGGTCGCTGGCCATCAGCACCAACCGCTACAAAGGCGGGGTGACGACCTATCTGGAAGTGCTGACCGCGCAGACGGCGCAGCTGACCAACGAGCGCACCCAGGAGGACATCGCGACGCGGCAGTTTGTCGCGAGCGTGCAGCTGATCCGCGCGCTGGGCGGGGGCTGGGATACGAGCCAGCTGCCGAAGCTGTAACCGTCACAGCCTAGTTGGCGGTGGGCTGGGTGACGAAGACGCGGGTCGCAACGCCGCCGTCGATGCGGTAAATCGCGAACTGGCGGAAGGTCTGGCCGCGCAGCTCGAAGAGCAGGTCGGCGCGCCCGTTGCCGATGGTGTCGACGGCGTCGATGAGGCGCATTTGCGGGATGACGTCGAGCTCATTGCCGGTGGTCACCTGTTTGAGCAGGACCTGCGGCTTCCCGTAGAAGTCGGGCTGGGCAATGAGGGTGACGTATCTGACCGGGTCGCCGGTGACGCGGGCGGTCAGCACCATGGTGGCGCCGCCGCCAAAGCTGAGGTTGAAGGCGCGGAATTCCTCGTCGGTGAGCATGGGCAGAGGGG
>JBAUGH010000413.1:0-8431 GCA_049679565.1 Acidobacteriaceae bacterium | reverse complement strand
GCCCCGATCCCAAAGAGAAGGGCCTGCTCTTCGCGGGCACCGAATCCCACCTCTATATTTCCTACGACGACGGCGATCACTGGCTCCCGTTCCAGCTCAACCTCGCCGCCGTCCCGGTCACCGATCTGACCTTCCAGAAGGAGCAGGACGACCTCGTCATCGCCACTCAGGGGCGCGCGTTCTACGTGCTCGATGAGATGCCGCTGGTCCGCGCTCTCAATCCGGCCAAATTCTCGCGCAGCTCCGATGTCGTGCTTTTTCCCATCAAGCGCGCCATTCGCATCGATGGAGGCGGCTTCGGTTTCGGGCCGCGTGAGCCGGATGAAGGCACGAACCCTCCCAGTGGCGCGGTCCTCTACTACTATCTGAAGGACAAGCCGCAGGACGTGAAGATTCGCGTCCTCACCGCCGACGGCAAGCTGGTTCGCGAAATCGACAGCAAACCCAAACCGGGCGCCGAGCGCGGCGATCCCGATAACCCGTTCCGTCGCGGTCCCGCGCTCGCTTCCACAAAGGCCGGTTTCAACCGCGTTGTCTGGGATCTTCGCTACGAGGACGCCACCGGGTTCCCCGGCCTTCTAATGTGGGACGGTTCCCTCCGCGGCCCGGTCGCCAATCCCGGCGATTATAAAGCCGAGCTGATCGTCGACGGCAAAACGTATTCGCAGAACTTTTCCGTCGTCAAGGATCCCCGCGCGCCCACCACGCCCGAGGACTTCGACAAGCAGCTCACCTTTGCCCTCAAAATCCGCGACCGCGTCTCGGAGGCCAACCAGAGCGTCATCGACATCCGCGCGGCCGAGGGCCAGCTCAAGCCCTACCTCACCAGCTCCAACGATCAGGTGAAGAAGAGCGCGAAGGACCTCAGCGATCAGCTCACCGTCATCGAGGAGGCCATCTACCAGACCAAGCTGAAGGCTGGAGAAGACGCTCTCAACTATCCCATCAAGCTGAACAACAAGCTGGCCGCGGTCGAGAACGTCGTCGAGGACACCGACATCGCTCCCACCGCGCAGTCGTATCAGGTCTACGACCAGCTCAACGCCCAGCTGCAAACCCAGCTGGACAGCCTGCACAAAATCGAAACCAGCGGGATCGCGAACTTCAACAAGCTCATTCGCGATCAGAACATCCCGGCGGTCACCATTCCCCGGGGATCAGCTCCGGCCGCAGCCGAGGAATAGATCGGCAGCAGACTGAAATAGGGCCCCGTCCTGTCCACGCGAGTCTTCATGCGCGGCCAGGGTGGGGCTCACTTTTTGGGAATCTGTAATCCCTGAAACACCGGATTCAGACCCACACCGGTTTCCGTCGCCACAACTTTGCCGTCAGCATGCCAAACAGGAACCCGCCGACATGTGCCATGTACGCCACGCCCCCGGTCTGCACATTCGCCACTTGTCCGGCGTGGAACAGCTGAATCAGGAACCACACTCCGATCAGCAACACCGCCGGAATCTGCGTGATGCTGACAAAGACCAGAATGATGAGTACGGAACGAATCTGGTCCCGGGGATAGGTGATCAGAAATGCGCCCATCACCGCCGCGATTGCGCCGCTCGCTCCCAGGCAGGGCACTGTCGATGCGGGGCTCGCCGCGATCTGCACCACCATCGCCAGAACGCCTCCCAGTAAATAGAAAACCAGGTAACGTGCATGGCCCATGGAGTCCTCGACCTCCGGCCCAAACGCCCACAGGAACACCATGTTCCCGATGATGTGCATCCAGCCGCCGTGCAGGAACATGGCCGTCAGGATCGTGATCCATCCGTGACCGCTCACAATCGCTGCCGGCGTTACCGCCCAGCGTTGCACGAAGGCGTTGCCGTAGAGCAGCTCTGCGACAAACACCAGTACGTTGACCACGACGATCAGCGCTGTTGTTACCGCGAAAGAACGCGGCTGTCGTGACGCATCCGACAGCGGGATTACCGTTCCCACGTTCTTGCCCTCCGCTGCAGAGCCGGCATTTCGCTCTGGTGCTCGATTGTAACGGCTGCCTCACGCCTGCAAAAAACTGCGGCCCTCCTGCCGCCTGCGAGCGTGGAGGGCCGACTCCTGCGGAATGTCGCCTGGCCCGTCTTTTCAGCGCGCGAGCCAGGCGCTGTTGACGAGTTAGAAGGAAAGCCGGCCCGATAACTGCAGCTGGCGCGGTTCGTTCGCCTGGGTGGTCACCGATCCGAATCCGGCGCTGCCCAGCTTCGTCCCGATCCCCCCGAATTCCACATGGTTGGTTAAGTTATAGGCATCGATCTGCAGGCTCAGGTGTGCGTCCTCCAGATGAAGGGCAAACTCGCGCCGCAGGCTCAGGTCCAGGTCGTAGTTGCCCGGTCCAAACAGTCCGTAAGGCGCAGTGCGGGCCGCATCGCTGAACTGATAGGAGTACGAGTTCAGGACGCCCGAAACCGGGTTCTCGAACGGCCCGGTGTTGTTGGACACCGACGTCCCGCTGCTCGGCGCGATGTAACCGATCGCCGTCGTATTGGCAGCCGTGATGTGGTTGCCCCACGACCCGTTCACCCGCACCGGACCGCTCCACGACGGATTCAGAATCGGTTCGCACGTGCTCTGCGCGGGATTCGTCGGACAGCTTGACCCCGTCAGCGCCAGAGGCGATCCGGTATTGAACTGCGCGATTCCCGAAAGCCGAAAGCCCCCGAATGCCGCGCGGCTCCATTCGTCCGCGCCGCCCAGCACGCCGGTCCCGAACGGCAGGTCCCACACCCCGGTCAGCACCAGACGCTGCGGCATGTCGGTTGTCGAAAGCCCGTACTCGATCCGGTCCGCCGCATACGACAACGATGGATGATTCGCCAGCGTTCCTGCCGGAATAGCATAGCCCGTCCGGAACGTGCCGCCGTCGTCCAGCGCTTTCGACCAGGTGTAATTCCCCATGAAGGTAACGCCGTGCGCCATCTGTTTCGTCACGCTCACCTGCAGCGCGTGGTAGTTCGAATTTGCTACCTGCCCGTAGGAATCGCTCACCCCATACTGCGGGAACGGCTTGAGCGCGGTGCTCAGCGACTGGTTGGTCGCGAACCACGAGTAATACGGCAGGTTATTCGCCGTAGCGTACGCCTGGTAGCCTCCCGGCAGCTTGCCGACCGCCGTATTCAGATTGCTGCCAAGGGACAGATACTTCGGATCCAGCGAATTCGACCAGTACCCGCGGATATTGCTGCCATCGGAAGGTTCGAAGTGCCCCTCCAGGCCCACATAACTGATCGTCGCCACAATCGTGTTCGAGAGCTGCCGTTGCACCCCGAAGTTCCAGTTGATGTACTCCGGTGCGCGGCCGCCATAGTAGGGATCGGCGTACCCAATCCCCTGGGGGGAACTGGTATAGCCGGACACGTCGGTGTAGCCCGTGCCGTACGCGTTGCCCGAAGCCACCCCGGCTGCTCCCGCATAAGTCGGAAAAGCCCAGGTAGTCGCCGTTCCCATTGGGGCCGAAGACAGATAGGTAGACGAGTTCGACGCAAATGAGGGCGATGCGGAGAAGCCCAGCGTCCCCGTACCGGTGCGCGACACCGCGGCGCCGCCCACCGCATTGCCGTGGGTATACATTACGCCCCAGCCCCCGCGGATGACGGTCTTCGGCGTCACCGCATAAGCGAAGCCCAGCCGCGGCCCGAAGTTCTTGTAGTAGTTGTTCACCGGCGTCCGGCAGTTGCACACCGTCACGCCGCTCACTCCCCCGGGCAACGATCCGGCAAACTCGATGGCCCCCGGCGAACCGGTCACCGGATTGGTCAGCGTAGGGTTGAAGTAGGTGTACACGTTATGACCCTCGGTATAGGTTGGAAAGAAATCGTAGCGCAGCCCCAGATTCAGCGTGAGCTTCGACGAAACCTTCCAGTCATCCTGCACATAGGGTGAAATCGGGACGAATCGCGCCCCGATGTCGGCGCGCGAATTCACCGTCAGGCTCGGCTTATCCACCTGCCCGGTCAAAAAGCTGGCATACGCCAGCCCCGTGCCCGACTGCAGCGTGGTTGAGTTCTCGAATCCCGAGGTCTCCGTGGGCGTATAAGCCAGCGTCAGCGGGCTGACTCCGGAGCTGTCCGGCGTGTCGTTGTACTGCAACTCGGCTATCTGGCCGCCGATGGTCAGTGAGTGCCGGCCGAACACCCACTGCAGGTTGTCGATCAGGTAGTAGGAGTTAGCCACCGTCAGGCTGCCCGGCTCGCCCGCCCAGCCGGTCGGCGTATCCGTTCCCGACCACGTCTCGAAGGGAAAAGCCTGCTGCGTCTGTCCCGCCGGCAGTCCGGTGATCCCGAAGGCCGTCGCGGCGTAGGTCGGCGAGAGGGAATCGACGTTGATCGTCGGGTCGTTATATCGCGAGAAGCCCGCCTTGAACTGATTCAGCACATGCGGCGTGAAGACATGGGTTTCCTCCACGATACTGACGATGCTCTTGGGCACATAGGCCTGGCCGAAGTTATACGGCACCGGCCCCACGCTCCGGCTGGTGCTTGTCTGGCCAACCGGTGAGTTGCTGGCGCTCCGGCTCAACGCGGTGATCACGGACAGCGTGTCGCTCGGGCTGATCACATAGTCGAGCCGCCCGGTCGAGTTCCACATGGTAACTCCCGACGGATTCGGCGAGATATAGTTGTTCGCCAGGTTCTGGTTGGTCAGGGTGGGAATGTAACTCTCCATCTTCGCGGCAATCGGAGAAATCTCCGCAGCCGGAATAACGTCGGGTGTTCCCGTCAGCACCGGGTTGCCGGCGGGTCCGGGCACGCCGCCATACCCGTACCCGAATTCGTACCGGCAGGTTCCGGTCGTGCTGTTGGCGGTGCACGCGGCCTGGCTGTTGGGATCGTAGATTTTCACGCCCGTGCCGCTGAAGTCTCCATGCTGCTCCGCCAGAGTGGGGAAAGTGGTGAAGGTTGGATTGGTCGCAGAGTAGCGGTATTGCCCGTACTGCCCGAACAGGAAGAGCTTGTGCCTGATGATGGGACCGCTCACGAAGATACCGAACTCGTTCTGGTGCTCCACTGGTTTCTCCGGCAATCCGGTGTAGGGGCTCTTCAGCTGCGGTCCAAAGAATCCCCAGCTGTCGAAGGCGGTGTTGCGCATGTATTCGTAGAGCGTGCCGTGAAACTTGTCGCCGCCCTGCTTGATCGTGTAGCTCTCGACGCCCATCCCTTCATACAGCGCGGAGTAGCCGCTGGTCTGCACCTGGAACTGGTTCACCGCTTCCACATCGATGTTCGAATCCACGAACCGCGGATCGCCTTCGCCCGACGCGTTGGTGAAGGGAACGCCGTCCACGTACACCGACGTGACCGCGCCCTGGCTGCCCGATCCATTCACCACGCTGGTGTTGTCGGTCACGTTGTTATGCGTGGTATTGGCCTGGAAGCCGGGCATCAGCAGCGCGAAATCCGACGCGCGCCGCGCCCCGTTCTGTCCGTAGCCGCCCATTTCCAGCGGCAGAGCCGAGTACATCGAGTTTTCCATCAGCCCGCCCAGCGTTGCGTTGCTGGTCTGCAGCAGCGGCGGCGTAGTGGTCACCGTCACCTCGGTGCTCACCGACCCGATCGTGAGCGAAGGGTTCAGCGACTGCGTCTCCATCCCGTTCACATGGATGTTTTCCTGAGTCAGGGTCTCGAAACCTCTGGCTCGCACTGCGACCGTGTAAATTCCCGGATCCAGGTTGGAAAAGGTGTAAAACCCTGCTCCCGTCGTGGTGGTGCTCACCGCGATGCCGGTGGCGTTGTTGGTCGCGCTGACCGTGGCATGCGGAATGACGGCGCCCGTTTTGTCGGTCACGGTTCCGCTGATGGCGCCTTTGCCGGCCATCTGCGCTCTAGCCGCCGTTCCGCCGCAAAGCAGAAAGAACATCACGCACGCCGCCAGCCAAGCCGCGCAGCGCAGAAATGCGTTTGCACTGCGGGTTGACGATGTGGCGGCCCGCAAAGCGATCTCACTTTTCACGTCTGTGGTCTCCTTTAGAGATTTCCGGTTTTGGCCCATGAGTTTTCCCATGGGCCCGATCGAGTCCCATATGGCCCGGGGGGCCGGAATCGAGATAACTTCTCCCGGTTCTGCGCCGGGGAGCGCAGCTCTTTTCACGCGGCCGCGCGTTCGTGCATCGCAGCCGACCGAGAACTTTAGAGTGGTCTGACCATGATTGTCAAGTTCGCTATGTGCGACAGAGATGTTGACGTTGGCGAAAGGATGTCTGCCAGGGAAGCCTGCCAGAGCATGGCCAGCGCGTGCGCCGTCGCTGCGCCCGCATTTCCGCGCGGCTTGACAATCCCGATGCTGCAAATCTACATTGCCGCAGGGAGGAGAAGAGGTCAGACCTTGCCGCCTGTTCCGACTGTGGGTTCGCATCGCAAAGTCCGTCGTCGCTCCCTGGTTTCCTCACTCCGCCATTGGCAAAGGAAGCTCATGCGTATCGTTCGATTGCTCCCGTTGGCGGCGGCGCTGGTCTGCGCCCCGCTCTCCACCTTCGTCGTCCACGCGCAGGACACCCGCCACGTCACCGAGCCCGTGATCTCACCGCCCTGCGCCACGCTCGACGCTCATCTCGCGTCGCACCACGCCCAGCTTGCGGCGGACGACGAGTCGAAACTTGACACCGAGCGCATTCAGATGGCGCTCGACCATTGCAGCGCGGGCCACAGCGTCGTCCTGCGCGTCGCCAACGGCGACGACGCCTTCCTCAGCGGTCCCATCCAGCTCCGCGAAGGTGTCGCCTTAGTCGTGGATCGAGGCGCGACGCTGTTTGCCTCGCGCGATCCCGCGCTCTACGCCCGCTCGCCGGGTAGCTGCGGCCTGGTCAACCACGCGCCCCCCGGATGCCGCCCACTGATCAGCGTGGATCACGTTTCCGGCGCCGGCGTCATGGGCGACGGCACCATCGACGGCCGCGGCGGCGACCCGCTTCTGGGCCAGAACGTCACCTGGTGGCAGCTCGCCGAGCAGGCCCGCTCCGGCGGCCATCAGCAGGTTTTCCGCCTCATCGTCGCCAACTACGCGGATAACTTTACCCTCTACCGCATCACCTTGAAGAACTCGCCCAATTTCCACGTCGTCTACGATCACGGCGACGGTTTCACCGTGTGGGGTCTCAAAATCGACACGCCCCAGCGCGGCGCCCGCAACACCGACGGCGTCGATCCCGGCGATGGCGCCCGCAACATCACCATCACCCACAGCTATATCCGCGACGGCGACGACAACGTGGCCCTCAAGGGCGGCGAGGGCGGCATCACCGACGTCAGCATCATCCACAATCATTTCTATTGGGGACACGGCATGTCCATCGGCAGCGAAACCTTCGGCGGCGTCAGCAGGATTCGCGTCGAAGACCTCTCCCTCGACGGCCCTGACAACGGCATCCGCATCAAGTCCAACGCCTCGCGCGGCGGCCTCGTCGAGGATGTCGTCTACGACAACGTTTGCATTCGCAACTCGCCCAACCCGCTCTTCTTCGACACCGGCTACACTGCGGCCGGTACGCTGCAGGGCGACCGCTACCCCACGTATAAGGACATCACCCTGCGCAACGTCGCTATTTCCGGCGGCGGCAAAATCTCCTTCAACGGCTACTCAGCAGATCACCGCATCGGCGTCCACCTCGACAACGTCACCGTCAACCCGTCCGACCCCTACCAGTACTCCATCCGTCACGCCGACTTCCACATCGGACCCGGCCCCATGAACCTCACCCTGCTGGGCGAGGATTCCACCGTCACCGGCAAGGTCACATCGAAGGCGCGGCCGCCGGATTGTTCCGCGATGTTTGTGCCGTTTCCGCAATAATCGCCCGCCGGGTGGGCTGCCACGCACAAGGTTGTTGCGGCCGGAATATCGCTAACCGCAAGACCACCGCATGCGCGCCCGGCTGCATGTGGATCGTCTTCCGCGGCTGGACTCGCACCACGATCAGGACCAGCAGGTAGAGGAGCACCAGGAACGCCGCCACGCCGATCAGGTAGAGCAGGGCGCTGCGCGCCGTAAAGGATGGAAGCTGCATGACGATCCCTCCTGCATGCCGCCGGGAAGCGTGCGTTTTTCAGTCGTTCAGCACCGCCCGCAGAACCCGACGCAGCAGCTCCGCAGCAGATGCCGTTCGTGACCGTTGTGGGTCTCGCGCCCGTTGTGCCCATTCTTCATCGCACTCTCCTCCCAATCTCGCTCTCAGGAGAAGATGCGGTGCAACCCCTGCGGGTCTTCCGCCGCGTCCACAAAACTCTCCGATAGACGCAGTCCCCGCTCGGGGCTATGCTCATTGCGAAAGCTGGCTTCCGCGGAATCCTGGGTCGATGAAAGCTGGGCTCCAATGCAGGCGATCGTCTACCGCCGCTACGGTCCCCCTGAGACGCTCCGGCTCGAAGAAGTTCCCCAGCCGGTTCCCGCTGCCGGCGAGGTCCTGATCCGGGTTCGCGCCGCCTCCGTCAATCCCATCGAC
>JBAUGH010000412.1:0-2681 GCA_049679565.1 Acidobacteriaceae bacterium | reverse complement strand
CGTCAACGCCCCCTTCCCCATGCCCGACGCCGTGCAGGAATTCAGCGTGCAGACCAGCAACTACAACGCCGAATACGGGCAAAACGCCGGCGGCGTGGTCAACATCATCACCAGAAGCGGCAGCGAGCACTTCCACGGAGATTTGTTCGAGTTTGTCCGCAATCGCGCCTTCAACGCCGCCAATTACTTCCAGTATGTGAACGGGGTGAAGACCGTCGATCCGCTCAAACGGAATCAGTTCGGCGGCACCATCGGCGGCCCGGTCGAGATTCCCCACCTCTTCCATCCCAACAAGGCCTATTTCTTCTTCGGCTACCAGAAAACCATCAACCGCGAGCAGGCGCTGAGCGCTTCAGCTTCGACTTTGCCCACGGCTGCCCAGCTGGCGGGGACCTTCTCCGGTGAGAAATCCTGCATCAGCGATCCGCTCATGCCCTCCGCCATCCAGTCCTGCACCCAGAACGGCGCCACCTACACCACGCAGGTGAATACCACCGCCTTCAACTCGGCTTCCCTGAAGCTGCTGACCTATCTGCCCCCCACCTCGGCGCTGAATGCCAACGGAGCCTTCACCTTTGTGGCGCCTTCCTATTACGACCTGGGCGAGGTGACCGCCCGCTTCGATCAGGGCATTGGCCAGAAAGACAAGATGACCCTGCGGTATTTTTCCGACGATTACAGCCTGCAGGGCGTCCTCAACCTGAAAGATCTGCTCACCTACTCGGACTTCGCCCAGATCCACTACTATAACTCGCTGTTTTCAGAGACCCACACCTTCGGACCGCACCTGCTGAATAACTTCATCCTGAGTTATCAGCTGGAGGACTCCACCCGCGGGCCCAACGGCAACAGTATCGATGTCGCCGACCTCGGCGTGAACATCTGGCAGCCCTCCTATAAGCAGATCAACCAGATTCAGACGTCCGGCTACTTCACCATCGGCGGCAATCCGCTGGCGGACTTTGCCCGCGCCAACTACACCCTGACCGACGACCTGCGCTGGGAAGTGGGCTCCCACAGTCTCTCCTTCGGATTTCACGGCGAAGTAAGCAAGATCGACGTCAACAACGAGTATCGCCAACCGGGTAACTTCACCTTTAACGCCAACAACACCGGCGATGCCATGGCCAGCTTCCTGTTTGGCTATGTTTACGAGTTCTCCCAGGCCTCCGGGCAGTTCTTCGACGGCCGCGCCAAGTTCTACGGCGCTTACGCCGAGGACAGCTGGAAGGCCACCCGCCGCCTGACCCTCGACTTCGGCGTGCGCTACGAGCCGTTCATTCCGTGGAAGGAGATCGAGGGCCGCATGGGGAGCTTCTTCCCGTCCCTGTGGGCCTCCGGCACCCACTCCACGGTGTATCCGCTGGCGCCTGCAGGCCTGCGCTTTACCGGCGATCCGGGCTTCAATTCTCAGGGCGTCCCATCGGAATACAACCACTTCATGCCCCGGGTGGGCTTCGCCCTCGACGTCTTCGGCAATGGCAAAACGGCGCTGCGCGGCGGGGCCGGCATGTTCTACGACAGCCGCATCAACAGCACCCTGTTCAATATCTATACGAATACGTCGCCGTTTATCACCAACGTCGATGTCACTAATGCGGGCGGAGCAAAAATTACCTTCCTCGATCCCTACGGCAGTTATGGAACCCCCAACCCGTTCCCCGCGCCCCAGCCCCCGCCGGCCACTGCACCCATTCCGCCCCAGGCGTTCCTGACCTACGACCCGTTCTCCGGATTCCAGGACCCGGTGACTTACTCCTACAACCTCGCTCTCGAGCAGCAGGTCTCCGGTAGCACCTCGGCGCGGCTGGCCTATGTGGGAGAACAGAGCCGCCACCAGTGGGAGAACATCGAGCTGAATCCCTTTGTGAGCGGGACGCGGGTCTACAACCAGCCAGGCTGCGCCGCGAACAACAGCTGTTACTCGCAGCCAGTCACCGCAGCCAACACCGGCGGCGATACCAACTACAACTCCATGCAGTTCACTCTGGGGCATCGCATACGCTATGGCCTGAACGGGCAGTTCAATTACACCTGGTCGAAAGCTCTGGATAACATGCCCTTCAACCAGGCAGCTACCTCCATCGGCTCCGGTAACTCGTTTGTCTATCCCATCACCGTGCCGAACTTCCGCGCCCTCGACTACGGCCCGACCGATTTCGATCACCGCAACGTCATTTCGGCGGGGTTCGTGTACACCGAGCCGAAAGCGCTGAGCGATCTGCCCGCCGGCGCACGCTATCTGCTGAACGACTGGGAGATGACCGGCATCGTGCAATTCCGCAGCGGCGATCCGCTCACCGTCATTTCCAGCGCGGCCAACAACTCCGGCTCCGGGCAGCAGCGCGATCGCGCCGTGCTGACAGGCGCTCCCTACGGAGGGACGGCCTGCAAGGCGGGAACTCACTGTAAGTCGTTTCTCAACCCCGCGAGCTTCGCCAACAACGCGCCCGGGACCTACGGCAGCATCGTGAAAGGCGCGTTTGTCGGACCCCAGTATGCGGACTGGGATGCCAGTATCGCGCGCCGCTTTCCCATCACCGAAGGCAGCTTCTTCCAGTTCCGCGCCGAGTACTTCAATCTGCTCAACCACACCAATTTTGGCGATCCCGGCACCACCGCCACTGCTTCGAACTTCGGCCAGATCACCACTACCGCGCCGCAGAACTCGAACTACACGA
>JBAUGH010000411.1:0-7377 GCA_049679565.1 Acidobacteriaceae bacterium | reverse complement strand
GCTCCCCCGACCACGATCTCGAACACTGCCCCTGCTTCACCTGCACCGACTACCGCGCGCTGCACGAGGAACTAACCCGGGATTTGCGAGCCGGAACCGCATGGTGATGAGAATGCCAGGTAATAGCCTGGGGGTATTACCCGGCAAGGGTCGCGGATTCAGCTCCCTGCCGGATACCCTCCTTAAAAAAAATTCTCGAGCGGACACCGCTCCCCGCTCTCGCCCTCCCGCCTCCCGGCTTTTCGTTACACTGGCCTCGAATGGGAAAAGTGAAGAACTTCGAGGCCGCGGTCTTCCGCCGCCTGCGGCGCGATCCGCCCAAAGGCTTTGTCCACCGCGGAGCCTTCTGGCTCCTGCTCGCCTATATCGCGCTCTCGATTCCTGGATGGATTCCCGGGGAAGTCGGGGTGTTCTTCAGCATCCTGGCCAGCCTCGCCTTCTGGGCGCTCCTCATCCTCTGCGTCCCGCTCCTCTGGCGCTTCATCTTCCAGCGGCTGCTGTGGAAGGTCCGCAACCGGCTGGTCGTCACCTATCTGCTCATGGGCCTCACCCCCGTGGTGCTGTTCGTCATCCTCGCCGGGCTGTCGCTCTACGTCTTCTCCGGGCAATTTGCCATCTTTGCCGCCACCAGCGTGATCCACGATGAGCTGGAGCACATCGAGGCCGGCAACGCCCTGCTGGAGCGGCACGTGGCCCATACTCTCGACGCCAACCCCCGGGCCAGCACCGTCGACATTCCCGACGAAGCCGCCCAGCAGGCCGCCGGTGAGTACACCGGCCTCACCATGGCTGCCTTTCGCGATGGCAAGCCGGTCACCCTCGAGCCCGCCGAGGCCACCACCCAGCACCCTCCCGCCTTTCCCGCCTGGCTGCACAAGCCCTTTCGCGGCATGGTGCTCGATGGAGGCCAGCTCTGGCTGCGATCGGCCGATTTCCAAACCGAAAACGGCCATACCACCATGGCCATCTCCAGCGTCCCCATCGAGCGCCAGAACGTCGAGGCCTTTGCCGAGGGGCTGGGCCGGGTCAGGATCTACGAGACCGTCGGCCTCGGCGACGACAACGCAAAGCCCCGTACCTCGGTCCAGTTCCAGCCCAACCGGAAAGCCGGCGAGCCCGAGATTCAGATCAACGGCCAGGATCTGGAGAACGCCCGCCGCCACACCATCGTGGGAGGCGAACTGCGCGGCCCAAACCACTTCTACGACGTGCCCGTGACCTTCCTCGCGCCCCTCGAAACCCACGACTGGAGCAACGGCAACACCCTCAGCGTCTATACCGACGTCACCTCCCGGCCCTCCTTGCTCTACCGCCGCCTGTTCGTCACCTCCCTCAGCATCGGCGACATGTTCCGCGATGGGCTCATCGTCGTGGCGATCACCTTTGGCGTGCTGGAGCTGCTGGCCTTCCTCGCCGCCGTGCGCCTGAACCAGACCATTACCCGCTCGGTTCACGATCTCTACGAAGCCACTCTCGCCATCGACGGCGGAAACCTTACCCACCGCATCCAGGTCAAGCGCCGCGACCAGCTCGGCGCGCTCAGCCGATCGTTCAACAGCATGACCGCCTCCCTCGAACGGCTCCTCCAGGAGCAGCGCGAGAAGGAGCGCCTCCAGAACGAGCTGGCCATTGCCCAGGAAGTCCAGGCCAACCTCTTCCCCCACGGCAGGATCGCCCTGCCCATGCTCGAACTGCACGGCGTCTGCCTCCCCGCCCGCACCGTCAGCGGCGACTACTACGACTTCCTGCTCTTCGGCAACGCCGGCCTCGGCATGGCGCTCGGCGACATCAGCGGCAAGGGCATCTCCGCCGCCCTGCTCATGGCCACCCTGCACTCCGCCGTCCGCGCCTACCGCTTTGCCGGCGAAGAGCTGGTGACGGACGGAGTAGCCGCCCTGGCGAATCCTAAGACGCGGCGCGTCGGCGAGCATGAAGTCGAGTGCTCGGAACTGTTCGAAGCGCCCGCCAGGATTCTGTCCCTGCTCAACCGCCATCTCTACCGCAGCACCCAGCCCGAGAAGTACGCGACCCTGTTCCTGGCCCACTACGACGGCCTGACCCGGCGCCTGGTCTACGCCAACGGCGGCCACCTGCCGCCCATGCTGCTGCGCGCGAATGACACGGTCACCAAGCTCGACCGCGGCGGGTCGGTGGTCGGGCTGCTGGACGGCCTCAGTTGGGAGCAGGGCACCGAGCATCTGGGTGTGGGCGACATTCTCATCGCCTACAGCGACGGCGTCACCGAACCGGAGAACGACTTTGGGGAGTTCGGCGAAGCCCGCCTGCTCGAGGTCGTCCGCCGCCACCGCCACCTCAGCCTCGAAGCCATCTCCGAACAGGTCATCCAGACCCTGCGCACCTGGATCGGCGCCCAGGAGCAGCCCGACGACGTAACCCTCGTCCTCGCGCGGCAGCGCTGAAACGCACTTCAGGGCTCAGGGGCTCAGGGGTCAGGGGGTCAGGCTCACGGGATCTCGACTTCCGCGCCCTTGCGCTCCGCCGACAGGTAGCCGGCGTAGATCGTGGCCATGGTGTCGCGCGCCAGTTCCAGCCCCGACGCCGGCTCGCGCCCCGCGGCGAACGACTCGACGAAGTCCTGGAACTCCTGCGGGTAGCCATGCTGCCACGCCTCGTCCGGAGCAGGATGGCTCCAGCCCTGGTAGGTGCCCAGCTTCTCGACCAGATACACCTCGCGGAAAGCGTCTTCTTTAGCGATAAACGTGTCGAGCGCGTCGATCGGGTTCAGGTTGCAATGGGTACGGTGGTTGTTACTAATGACCTCGAGCCAGTTGCTCACCCCGCCCAGCATCAGCTCCGACGCGAAGATGTCCGCCACCGTGCCGTCGGTGAAGGTGATGTGAGGCTGGCCGTAGTCCTCGATGTCCTGATAGCCGGTGCGCAGGAACCCGAGGTCGCGGAACCCGGGCAGGCGCGTGATCTCATGGGTGCGCGCGCTGACTGTGGCCGGGCGGATCGCCTGCCGGTGGGTCGCGGCGGCTTCGGCGCGCTTCAGGTAAAGCGCCGCGCTCAGCGGGTGACAGGACTTCCCGACCAGCGAGCCGCCGCCCGAGTAGCGCCACTGCCCGTAGTAGGGCGAGTGCGACCCGGAGTGGGACTGGTTGCCGAGGATCCACAGGATCTGCGCCCCGGATTTTGTCACCAGCTCCGTCTCTTTTTGGATGGCCGGAGCGTAGATCCAGTTTTCGGCGTAACCAATGAGGCGGCCGGCAGCCTGGGCGGCGGCCGCAATCCGGCTGCAGCTGGCAACCGCTGCGCGCAGCATCTCTTCTTTGGGGAATGCGTTGCCGCGGAAGGAAGAAGGATCGGCGCCCGGCGGTCCAAAGAAGCCGGTGAGCGGCTTCTCGATGATCAGGTGCTTGCCGCGGCCGAGCGCTTCAACAGCCAGCTCTTCATGCGAAGAGGGCGGCGTGCAAAGGCTCACCACGTCGCTGGCCTCGCACAGCGCAGCAAAGGAGTCGAAGGCGCGGACGCCGAATTCCTGGGCGAAGGCGTCGCGAGTGGGCGCGGAGCGCGCGGTGACGCCCACGATCTCGACCGGCACGCCGTAAACGCGCCGCATGTTCTTCAGGTGGAACTTCGCCGCAAAGCCTGCGCCGGCAATGCCGATGCGAACCGGGTCAGTCATGTCAGAGACAGGTTACAGGCATCAGGGCCTGGCAGGGTGCTCCAGCGCCAGAGTGGCCGGCGTCACGAAGCTGACGACGTGGTACGTCGCGGGCGTGCTGCCGGCATTGCGGATGGCGTGCAGGGTGTTCGCGGCGTTGAAGATGACCGAGCCCGGGCCGACCCGCGTCCACTTGCCTTCGCCGAAGGCTTCGACCGTGCCCTGATCGACGATGATCACCTCTTCGTTGGCGTGGCGATGCGGCGGATGCGACTGCAGGCCGGGATTGAGCGTGGTGGCGTGGATCTCAAGCTGGTTGAGAGTCGCCGTGGGAGCGCGCACGAACTGGCGCGTCTCGCCCACCGGCGTCTTCACCACCGGGATCGAGTTCCAGTTGTAAACCGCCCAGCCCAGAATGGGCGTCTTCGGCGCGGCCGCGGCGAAGGCACAGCAGGTGGCGATGACGGAGGCGGCGGCAATAACGAGGTCGCGGCGGGTGATCTTCACAGGGTCTCCTCAAACGGGTTCGGAAACGTTGTGCCCGGGCACAGTGGGCAGCGCAAATTCCAGAAATGGTTTGCGATAGCAACAATATCGCCGCCAGGAAGAAGCTGTCAAAATGCGTGTGCCCAACCCGCGCAGGGGTCAGCGGTTCCGCATGCGGGACGGCGCGTTGACAGGGCTACGGACGATGGATAAAGTTCGTGTCGCGTACACAAGTTGCCTTGCGTCTTCAACCAATCACCTTTTCATCGGGAGAGCGAAGGTTGTCATGATGGAGAAACGAAGGGCTGTGTTGGGACTGGTTCTGCTTGCCATGGCTGGGGCGGCTCCGGCCCACGCCGTGGCAGTCGATGGGCACGTGACGCTGGTGGTGGGCGCGGACGAGCCGCAGCCGGTGAAGACCGCGGCCGCGGATCTCGCCTCGGATTGCGCCAAAGTATTCGGTACCCGGCCGATGATCGTGGATCGGGCCGTCCAGAGCGGGACAACCATCCTGATTGGCGAGGCGGAAAAGCTGCCCGCGGACGTGCGTCCGGAAAACGTCACCGCGACGGAGTCATTTTCAATCGCGGCGCACGGCGCCAGGACGGTGGTGCTGGCCGGCGCGGACATGCGCGGGACGATCTACGCCATTTATCAGTTCTCCCAGGAATTTCTGGGCGTCGACCCCATGTACTACTGGACCGATCACCAGCCGGTGCGCAGGGCGCGGATCGAGATCCCCGCGAACTTCAACAGATTCTTTCCGCCGCCCGTTTTCAAATACCGCGGGTTCTTCATCAACGACGAGGATTTGCTGACCGGATGGGCGCCGGGCGACAAGGACCACACCGGCATTTCGCTGGCAGCCTGGAACAGGATCGACGAAACGATCCTGCGGCTGAAGGGGAACATGGTCGTGCCGGGAACGTGGATTTTCCCCAACGATCCGCAAATCGAGTTCGCGGCGCAACGCGGCCTGATCGTGACCCAGCATCACGCCATCCCGCTGGGACTGAATGTGGCGCGCTGGCCGAAGGACGTGCCCTATAACTACTCGGCCCATCCGGAGATCCTCGAGCGGGCGTGGAAGGACGCGGTCGCGGAATATCCGAAGAACACGGAGCTCCTCTGGGATGTGGGGCTGCGCGGCCTCTCGGACGTGAGCTACGCGTCGATGGATCCGAGTGTGCAGGGCAACGACCAGCGCCTCGGCGAGCTGATCAGCAAGGCGATCCAGGACCAGATGAGGATTGTTCGGGCGGCATATCCGGATGCGCAATTCGACACGGATTTGTGGCAGGAAGGGGCGCGGCTGGAGCAGGAAGGCTACCTGAAGATTCCGCCGGAAGTGATGACGGTGTGGGCCGACGACGGATACGGCTACATCCAGGACAAGGGCGACGTAAAGGCGGGCCAGGGCACCTACTACCACGTGGCCATGATGAACAATCGCACCAACCAGCTGACGGAGATGGTGCCGATCGAGCGCATCACGGGCGAACTGGGGCGATTTGTCACAGCCAGGGCGACGAATTATTTCCTGGTGAATACCAGCGATATCCGGCCCTATACCCTGACGATTCGCGCCGTGATGGACATGGCGTGGCTGGGACATCTGCCGGGTGCGGAGGAGGCGCCGGCCGGCTACTACCGGCGGTGGGCGGCGGAGGAATTTGGGGAGAAAGCGGCGCCCGCGCTGGAGGCGATGTACAAGACGTATTTTGCCGCACCGGCGCGGCTGGAACCGGCCCATCCCGGCGATCCGCTGCGTGAGTACGGAGACCAGCTCTACCACACCGAGGGACGTCAATTGGTGCAGACGTACATGGTCGACGCGCCGCTGTATGCCATTCCCAGCCAGTCGCCGAAATGGGAGATTCCTCGGCTGGTCGGCCAGGGAGACCGGCGGTTCCCGCTCGGCGGCAAGGAGTGGATGACGACCACGGCCGAGCGGGAGATCCGGCAATGCGGCGATGCGCAACCCCGCTGGGACGCGGTGTGGAACCAGGCGGTAGCCGCGCAGGCGCTGGTTCCGGCGGACCGCAGGGATTTCTATCAGGAATCTGTGCTGACGATGGTGACGATTAATCGCGAGAGCAACCGGATGCTGCTGGAACTCTCGAAGTCGATCCTCGACGGGCAAAAAGGAAACATGCCGCAGGCCCAGCAGGAAGCGGCGGACGCCCTTGAGGCGGTGCGCGAGGTTCGCAAGGCAGAGGAGGCAGCAGAGTACGGCAGGTGGAAGAACTGGTATCGCGGCGACTGGCTGACGGGCGTCTATCGCACCCAGCAGACGCTGGAAGCCTATGCCGCGTTCCTCAAGGATCCGCTGACCCACATTGCGCCGCCGATTCTGTGGAACGGATGGGAGGCGTATTACCACATCATGCGCTATGAGGGAGACCGGTCGGCAGACGTGCAGTGAGTCCGGGGGCTAGAAGCCGCCCAGATGCAGGAGATGTTCGGAGAGGCTGTAAATCGCGGGTGATGCCAGCGCGGCTGCACCGGCGGCGAGGAGTCCCAGGACAGCCAGCCCCAGGGGCAGGGATGCTCCCGTGGAACGAGAGGCGCGGCGCGGATGCAGAAGGCGATCGATCCGCAAAGCCAGTCCGGCCTCGGCGGAGGTGAGCGCGCTGCAGATCACGGGCCCCTGGGAAGTGGCGATGGAGCGAGCGGCGCGGGCCGCGCACACAATAGCTTCCGCGAGCAGGAAAGAACGGGCGCGATCGCCGCCTGCGGCATCGTCATCGGCAGCCCAGTCGGCGGCCGATTGCCAATGCTGCCGCCAGACGTCGGAGCGAGGAAAGACCCGGCCGAGATGCGGGAGAAAGCTGAGCGACAAAAGCTTCCAGTTGTCGCCGTGAACGGCGTGGGAACGCTCGTGATCGATGGCGACATCGAGCGCGCCGGGATGAAGGCCGCCGCCGTCAAGCCAATCCGCTGAGACGAGGACAAAGGGCCGCAGGAATCCGATCAGGCCGACGGGATGCTGGGCGTGAGCGACGGAAAGAATCGGCGTGGCGCTGCCGGGGTGAAGGACGATGCGGCCTGAGCGGCGGCAGGCACGGGCGAAGCGCAGAGTGCGGAGGGTGATGCGCAAGCCGCGCAGCAACGCCGATCCAAACCAGGAGGCAACGCCGGCTGCAAGCAGGAGGCAAAGCCAGCCAACCGGTTCCGATTCATGGTTCGGCTCATAGCGCAGATATTCCGGCAGGCAAAAAGCCACGGTGACGAGGAGACCGATGAGAAGAGGCGCGACCTGGATC
>JBAUGH010000410.1:0-4163 GCA_049679565.1 Acidobacteriaceae bacterium | reverse complement strand
GGGGCGGGAACTGCATCTGCTGTCGGTGGTGTCTCCGGACTGGATTGGGGCGGGGAAGCGCATCGAAGTGCAGCGGGTACCGACCGATTTTGGGACCGTGAGCCTGACGCTCGACCAGCAGGACGATCAGAGCGCGCGGCTCGCGATCAGCGCGGAATGGGTGGATGCGCCGGAGTGGCTGGTGCTGCATCTGCCGTGGTTCATGAAGACAGCATCCGTCACGGCCGACGGGCGGACGGCGCCGACGAGGGGGAATGCGGTGGTTCTGCCGGCCGGCACGCGCTCGGTCGAGATCCGCTGGAGGCGACGGGCCGACGAGCCCGAGCTGAGCTATCAGGGTGCAGTGGATGCGTACAAGGCGGAGTACCTGCGGCGGTACAACGCGTATATGCACGGGAATTGAGGCGGAGTGCCGGATGCGGGGCACGCGTGTCGGCAGGCGTGCATCTCAAATGGGAGAGAAACATGGGTGAGAGAAGGAGACGCAATGGCCGATCCGGAAGAGCAGGCAGCGAGCGATACGGTTCTGGTGGCGTATGTCACGGTGCACCTGGTTTCGGGCGAGAGCTTCGAGTTGCTGCCCTTCGAGGATGCCAACGATGTGAAGGCGAAGGTCAGCGATCTGCTGGCGGCGTGGGCAAAGTCGGGATTCCTGGTTCGTGGCAATCAGATCGTGCCGTGGCACCAGGTCCGCCGGGCGGAAGCGGTCCGGGTGGAGGAGCTATCGCGGGACGAGTCGGAACTGCGGCGCAGGGAGTGGGAGGCGCAGGAGCTGGCGCGCATGCAGAAGAGCTGCTGGCGGACCAAGAAGGAGCGGGAGAAGAAAGAAGAAGAAGGCGGGGAACAGCACCAGCGGGCGGCTTGAAGGCGCTCACTTCAGGCGGAGGCGGGTGGAGAGTTCCTGTTCCAGAGCGGTCCTGCCCCAGGTGACCTTGCGGCCTCCTTTGACGAGGTCGCTTTTGCCGCTGCTGAGCCACCAGGATTCCACAAAGCCGAGAAGAAAGAGCATCAGCGTCTCGATGTAGCGGAGCGCGGACGGGAGCGGGTGACCGCCGGGGCTGGTGCCGATCGGGGTGGTGAGCCAGGTGGGCAGGAGCGGCGCGCCATAGGATCCGATTTCCACGATACCCACCAGAACGATAAGGCAAAGGACGTGGCCGAGGATGAGCTCGAAGACGTTGATGGCGTCTTCGCCCTTAAAGAACGGCATTTTGCCGCGCTTGCGTCTGGCATTCACGAAGATGGCAACGGTGAAGCCGGCGCAGGTGGCGAGATCGAGGCGCCAGGGATTGCCGGGCAAAGCATAGTAGACGGCCGCGAAGGCGATCGACGCCGGGAGGGCGAACATCTTGCGTTTGAGGTAGTTCATCCGGGTCGTGCCTCGAGTGGTGCAGGGAACCGCGTGTGAAGGTGAGTCTAGCGAGGAGCGGGCGGACACGGGATGCCCTGAAGGCGTCAGGACTCGGGAAGAAGGTGGGGTTACCGGAGGAACCAGCTCCTAGTCCGGATGAACCGGCGGGGAGAGCCAGATGCCGCGTTGGTCGCGGGACGCGAGCGTGGCGATATAGAGGCCGGAGACGAGGATAAGGGCGGCTCCGAGGAGGGTGTCGAGACCAGGAACCTGATGCCAGACGAGCCAGGCCATGAGCGTACCGGTGACCAGCTGCGTGTAATGGAGCTGGGAGACATTGGCGGCGGTGGTGTCGCGGAGAGCGGCGAAAAAGCAGAGGCTGCCAGCGGCGCAGAGCACGCCTACAGCGATGAGGAGAGCGGCGACGCGCGGGGTGAACGGGACAGCGTGGAAGAGCATGATCCCAAATCCGACCAGAGCCATGACCGTGCCGGAAAAGAGGGTGAGGCTTTCCGAGGTTTCGGTCTGGGTGAGTACGCGGGACCAGACGATGTTGACGGAGAAGCAGGCGACGCAGACGAAGCAGGCGGTGTAACCGATCCAGTCGGCCTGGCGGGAGCCTCCCCAGGGATGGACGGCGATGACGACGCCCAGGAATCCGGCGAGGATGGCAAGGAGCTTGCGCCACGAGAGGCGCTCGCGGATGAAGAGCGAGGAGAGCAGGGCGACCGTGATGGGGGCGAGGAAGATGAGGATGTAAAAGAGCGTCAGCGTGAGGTGGCGGAGCGCGACGATGACGCAGATGTTGTTGCCGAGGTCGAGCGCGGAGCGGAGGAACTGCGGGCGCAGCTGATGGGGACGGAGGGCCTGGAGGTCGCGGCGGACAAATCCGCGGGCGAAGAGAAAGAGGGCCATGAAGAGGCCGAGGAAGGCGAGGACTTCATACCAGGGGAGGCCGGTCTGCCCGACGAGCTTAATGGCAGTGTCGGTGAGGACCCAGAGGGTGAATCCGGCGAGGGCAAGGGCCATGGCGCGGAGGTGAGAGGGGTTGGGCATGGGGGCGTGGAACCTGGACGCTCAGGATTTCGGCAGATAGCGCCGCCCGACAATCTGATACTTGCCCGACAGCACGCGGGTGATGGCTTCGGGGTAGGCGAGGTGTTCGTGCTCGAGGACGCGGCCGGCGAGAGTGTGGGCGTCGTCGGTGGGGGGGACCGGGACTGCGCGCTGCAGGACGATGGGGCCGTGGTCGAGCTGCTCGTCGACGAAGTGGACCGTGCAGCCGGAGACCTGGACGCCGTAGTCGAAGGCCTGCTGCTGCGCGTCGAGCCCGGGGAAGGCGGGGAGCAGCGAGGGGTGGATGTTGAGGATGCGGCCGGGGAAGGCCTGGATGAAGCCTGGGGATAAGAGCCGCATGTAGCCGGCGAGGCAGACGAGGTCCACCTGGTGGGCGCGGAGGGCGGCGACAATCTCCTGGTCGTGTTCGGCGCGCTTGCGTCCCTGGGCTTCGATGGCGAGGCCGGTGAGGCCGCGGGCGCGCGCGGCGGCGAGGCCGGGCGCGGAAGCGAGGTTCGAGATCACGACGGCGATGCGGGCGTCGGGAATCTTGCCGGCGTCGATCGCGTCGGCAATGGCGAGGAAGTTGGAGCCCCGGCCGGAAAGGAGAATGCCCAGGTTATGCATGTCAGTGAACAGTGACAGGTGAACTGTCGTCAGGCATAGACGACTTTGCGGTCGCCCTTGATGATGCGGCCGATGACGTAGCTTTTTTCGCCGGCGCGGTCGAGCATGGACTTGCATCGTTTGAAGCGTTCCGCCGGCACGACGGCGACGAGGCCGATGCCCATATTAAAAGTCCGGAGCATCTCGTCCTGCTGGACGTTGCCGAGCTGCTGCAGGTGCTCGAAGATGGGCAGCACCGGCCAGGAACCGAGTTCGATGTGCGCGGAAACCGCCTTGGGCAGGATGCGGGGGAGATTCTCGGTAATGCCGCCGCCGGTGATGTGGGCAAAGCCCGCGGCGTAGTCCGAGGCGGCGAGTTTTTTGATGAGGCTCAGGTAGCTGCGGTGGGTCTTCATCAGCGCGGCGCCGGCTTTCTCCTTGAGCGCGTTCACGTACTGCTCGGGTTTGTACTTCGCCACTTCGAAGAAGAGCTTGCGGGCCAGCGAGTAGCCGTTGGTGTGCAGGCCGGTGGAAGGGAAGCCGAGCAGGACGTCGCCAGGGCGAATCTTCGCGCCGGTGATGAGTTTGGCGCGCTCGACGACGCCGACGATGAAGCCGGCGAGGTCGTATTCGCCGTCGGCGTAGAAGCCGGGCATCTGCGCGGTTTCGCCGCCGATGAGGGCGCAGCCGTTGGCGCGGCAGGCATCCGACAGGCCGGAGACGACCTTCTCGGTGATTTCACTGTCGAGGCGGCCGGTGGCGAGGTAGTCGAGGAAGAAGAGCGGGGTGGCTCCCTGGACGGCGATGTCGTTGACGCAATGGTTGACGAGGTCGGCGCCGACGGTGTGGTGGAGGCCGAGCTGGAAGGCGACCTTGAGTTTGGTGCCGACGCCGTCGGCGGAGGAGACGAGGACGGGCTCCTGGTATTTGCCGTCGAGGCGGAAGAGGCCGCCGAAGCCGCCGATTTCGCCAAGCACGTTGCGGGTGAAGGTGCGCTGGGCGAGGTACTTGATGCGCTGCTTGGCGCGGTCTCCGGCGGAGAGGTCAACGCCCGCGTCTGCATAGGTAGCCGAGGGAGCGGGTGTGGGTTTGGAATCAGGATTGGGCATTGCCGGCGTTCAAACTTTTGGAGAACCCAGTGTACGCGGGT
>JBAUGH010000409.1:0-3052 GCA_049679565.1 Acidobacteriaceae bacterium | reverse complement strand
GACGCTTCTGCATGCTCAGGCCAGGCGGGTTCCGCTGGTGAGCCCGTGCCCGCGCAGGAACTCTCCGGCGGTCATACGCCGCTTGCCTTCGAGCTGCACCTCGACCAGTTCGAGCCAGGTGCGGTCGGCGCAGGCGGCGAACATAGTTCCCTCTTCGACGAGCAGGGCGCCGGGCTCGGCGCCGGGGGCGCCGCGAACCTCGGTGGGCAGCATGCGATGGACGGCCAGCTTTTTGCCGGCGAGGGTGGTCCAGGCGCCCGGCCAGGGCTGAAATCCGCGCCAGCGGTTGTAGAGGGACATGGCGGGACGGGAAAAATCCATGCGCCCGTCATCGCGGGTGAGGATGGGGGCGTGGCTGGCTTTCAACTCGTCCTGGGGGCGCGGGGCGAGCGTGCCGGCATCGAGGCCGCGGAGGGTTTCGATCATGAGGTCCGCGCCCATCTCGGAGAGCAGGGGAAAGACATCGGTGGCGAGCATGTCGGGGGCGATGGCCATTTCGCGCTGGAGGAGAATGCCGCCGGTATCGAGGCCCTCGTCGAGGCGCATGGTGGTCGCGCCGGTGGCGCCTTCTCCGTTGGCGATGGCCCACTGGATGGGGGCGGCGCCGCGATACTTCGGCAGCAGCGAGGCGTGCAGGTTGAGGTTGCCGAGGGGGGGAAGATCGAGCATCCATTTGGGGATGATGCGCCCGTAGGCAACGACCAGGATCGCATCGGGCTGGATGGCTTCGAGCTCGGCGCGCAGCTCGGCATTGTTTTTGATTTTTTCCGGCTGGGTGATGCGAATGCCGGCCTGCATGGCGGTGGTTTTCACGGGAGGCGCGGTCAGCGTCTGTCCGCGGCCGACGGGGCGATCGGGCTGGGTGACGACGAGGGGGACATCGTGCCCGGCACGGAGGGCCAGCTTCAGCGTAGGCACCGCAAAGGACGGCGTCCCGCAGAAGACCAGCTTCATTTCCACTCGCCGGCTTTTTGCAGCTTGCGAATCCGCCGCAGGATGAGGTCGCGCTTGAGCGCGCTGACCCGCCAGGGAAAGAGAATTCCGTCGAGGTGATCGATCTCGTGCTGGAAGGCGATCGCCAGCAGGTCGTCGCCTTCCATCTCAAACGACTTGCCTTCAAGATCCTGGGCCTTCACCTTCACCTTTGCCGCGCGGGCGACCTTATCGCGGATGTCGGGCAGGCTGAGGCAGCCTTCTTCCCTGACCTGCCTGCCCTCTTTGTGAACGATCTCGGGGTTCACCAGCACGATTTTCTCGTCGGGATTGGCTTTGTTGCTGAGGTCGATGACGGTGATGCGCTTGCCCAGGCCGATCTGCGGGGCGGCCAGCCCGATTCCGCTGGCTTTGTACATGGACTCGAACATGTCCTCGGCGAGTGCGCGGAGGTCGTCGTCGAAGGCGGTGACCTTGTCGGTCGGCCGCTGCAAAATGGGGTCCGGATAGGTAACAATCTTTCGAATCATGCCGCGCAGTCTGCGTTTCCTAATCGTGAACTCTGACTTCTAGTACTTCCCCACCTGCTCTATATAGCCCTGATAGTTCCGCTTCAGCTCGCGCAGGGAGTCGCCGCCGAACTTCTGGAGCGCGAGCTGGGCCACGGTGAGCGCCACCATCGCTTCGGCTGCCACGCCGGCCGCGGGAACCACGCAGACATCGCTGCGCTCGTAGGCGGCTTTGGTTTCCTCGCGGGTATCGAAGCGGACTGACGCCAGGGGACGCCGCAGGGTGGAAATCGGCTTCAGATACCCGCGTACTACGATGTCTTCTCCGTTGGAGATGCCGCCTTCGATGCCGCCGGCATTGTTGTGCTCGCGGGTAAAGCGGGTGTGCCGGCCGTTTTTCTGCTCGCTCGCGTAGCCGATGGCGTCGTGGACTTCGGAGCCGAGCGACTCGGCGGCGGTGACACCGCGCCCGATCTCCACTGCTTTGACGGCCTGGAGCGACATGACCGACTGGGCGAGCAGGCCATCGAGGCGCTCGTCCCAGTTGGCGCAGGTGCCGAGGCCGGGAGGGGCGCCGTGGACCACCACTTCAAAGACGCCGCCAACGGTGTCACCGGTGCGGAGGACGGCGTCCACTTCGGCCTTCATGCGCTGCTCGGCTTCGGGGTCGACGCAGTTGAGCAGGACTTCGTCCTTCTGGCGCAGGGCCGCGATCTCGTCCCATGCGGCGTCGCGCTCGAGCTCGGCGGCGCCGACGCGGATGACGTGGCTGGCCAGGTCGATGCCGAGCTCGAGGAGAAGCTGCTTCGCGACGCCTCCAGCGGCGACACGGGCGGTGGATTCGCGGGCGGAGGCGCGTTCCAGCACGTAGCGCGCGTCGGGGAAATCCCACTTGAGGGCGCCGGCCAGGTCGGCGTGACCGGGCCGCGGGGAGGCAACGGCTTTGTGCTTCGCGGGATCCCCGGGCGCAACGGGCAGGACTTCGGTCCAGTTCTTCCAGTCGCGATTTTCTATGGTGATGGCGATGGGCGAGCCGATGGTTTTGCCGTGACGGACGCCGCTGAGGAAATGCGCGGTGTCGGTTTCGATGCGCATGCGCCCGCCGCGTCCATAGCCCTGCTGGCGCCGCCAGAGCTCACGATTGACGCGGGCTTCATCGATGGGCACACCCGCAGGCATGCCTGAGAGGAGGGCCACAAGGCTCTCCCCGTGCGACTCTCCGGCGGTGGAAAAACGCAGCATCGTTGGTCAAAACCCGCTTCGATTGTAGATGAAGGAAGCATGAATCCGGTCGCAAGGGCGACCGGGGACGCGGCCGCTTACTCCGTGACCAGCCAGGCGTATTGCGCCTCGCTGAGCGGAACCACGGAGAGACGCCCCTGTTTGACCAGGGGCGAGTTAGCGAAGATGGCCTGGGCCTTGATCTCGGCGAGGGTGCGCGGGGTCTTCGTCTTTTTGACGAACCTGAGGCGGATGGCGGGATCTTTGGGATTCTTCGTGTCCACCGCCACCACCTTCGCGAGTCCAACCGTGCGTTTCTCGTCGCCGGTGTGGTAGATCACGGCCATCTCGCCCGGCTTCATGCCGGCGAGCACGCGGATAGCGACGGG
>JBAUGH010000408.1:0-11115 GCA_049679565.1 Acidobacteriaceae bacterium | reverse complement strand
GTGCCGGGGAGTCAGAAGAAGACAAAGAAGATCGAAGGGCCGGCCGGCGAGGCGGCGAAGCAGGTGGTGGAGTATCTGAAGAATGAAGCGCGGGTGCTCTGACAGAGAATTCAGGGATCAACAAATTTAGGGATTCTGAAAGATGCGCGAATTGGGCCGAGTTTGGTAAGCTGACGGAGAAATTCGCACCGGTCCCCGGGACATTCTCAAGGAGAAGAAGATTCGATGGCGAACATGCATATCCCCGAAGTGGAACGGAACCTGAGCCCCTTGCAGGTAGCCGCGCTCGACAAGCGGCGGCAGAAAGGGTTGATGTTCCAGGTGCTGTCGGGGCAGTTTGCTTTCTTCGCCGTGCTGCTGCTGTTGTGGACCGGCCAGGACCTCACCTACGATCCGGGCTGGGTGCATCCCATGTTCTATTACAACGTCGTCTGCGGCGTGCTGGCCGTGGTGTTTGGGATCTGGGGCACGTATCTGCGCAAGGGCCGGGTTCACGAATACTGAACACATCAGAGGTTAGGGATTAGGGAAAGACGAGGGGAGCTGCGGCTCCCCTGACGTGTGTATGGCAGACATCATTCTTGTCGTAGCAGAGCAGCGGGAAGGCAGGCTGAGCCGCGTTTCGTTCGAGACGATCGCCGCCGCGCAGGCGATTGCGAAAGAAACCGGCTGGGCCGTGGAGGTGGTGCTGCCCGGCAGCGGCGCGGCCGGGCTGGCGCAGGAGTTGGCCGCCAAGGCGGTCCGCAAGGTCTATGCGCTCGAGGCGGAAGCCCTGGCGCAGTACACGTCGGACGCGTACGTGGCAGCGCTGAAAGCCTTCATCGAGGAAAAGCAGCCGAAGCTGGTGCTGTTTCCGCATACCTATCAGGTGCGGGATTTTGCCCCGCGGCTGGCCCTGGCGCTCGACCGGACGCTGATCTCGGACGCGACCGGTTATAAGTACGAAGCCGGGCGGCTGCTGTTTACCCGGCAGATGTTCCAGGGAAAGTTTGCCGCGGATGTTTCCTTTGGGGGCGAGGCTCCCTGGGTGGCGACCGTGCAGATCGGGGCCTTCCGCGCCGATCATGCGGAAGCAGGTTCGGCGCCGGTGGAAACGGTGGCGGCGAAGGTCGATGCGCCGGCGCGGGTCGTGCCGCATGAGGTGTTTCAGGAAGCGAAGCAGACCGTCGATCTGTCCCAGGCGGAAGTGATCGTGGCCGTCGGTCGCGGGATTCGCGAGCAGAAGAATCTGGTGCTGGCGGAGAATCTGGCGGCGGCGCTCGGCGGGGAAGTCGCGGCGTCGCGGCCCATCTGCGACAACGGGTGGCTGCCCATGGAACGCCAGATCGGTTCGTCAGGCCAAACGGTCGCGCCGAAGCTGTACATCGGGATCGGCGTGAGCGGAGCCATCCAGCACATTGTGGGGATGAAGGGCGCGCGGACCATTGTGGCGATCAATAAAGACGCCGAGGCTCCGATCTTCGAGATTGCCGATGTGGCCGTGGTGGGCGATCTGTTCCAGGTGGTTCCAGCGCTGACGGAAGAAATAAAAAAAGCCAAAAGCAGCTAAGCGCCGGATAGCCAGGCGCCGGACAGCTGAGAGCCGGTTAGCTGAGAGCGAACGTCTGCGGGCCGGTGCTACACTTGCCCATCTCCAGGCCGCCTATGCCAACAATCAGAGTTGCGCGCAAACCGGAGAACCCCGGGCTGGGGGTGGTGCCTCCGCTGGCGGACGAAGCGATTGGCCGCTCGGCGCTGCATAAGGCGAGCGTGCGCCTCCTGCCGCTCATCGGGCTGGGCTACGGCATCGCCTACATGGACCGCGTGAACGTCAGCTTTGCCGCGCTGCAGATGAATCGGCAGCTGGGCTTCTCAGCCACCGTGTTCGGGTTGGGCGCGGGGCTCTTCTTCCTCAGCTATGCCGCCTGCGAGATTCCGTCCAACCTGCTGCTGGTGCGGTTTGGAGCGCGGCGCTGGCTGGCGCGCATCATGCTGACCTGGGGCCTGATCTCCATGGCTATGCTCTTCGTGCGGACGCCGCTGGAGTTCTATGCGGGACGACTGCTGCTGGGCGTCGCCGAGGCGGGCTTCTTTCCCGGCGTCATCTTTTATCTCTCGCAGTGGTTTCCCGCGGGCGAGCGATCGAAGGCCGTGAGCCGCTTCTACATTGCGTATCCGCTCAGCTCGACGGTCATGGGCGCGCTGGCAGGGTGGCTGCTGCATCTGGACGGGCATGCGCGCCTCGCGGGATGGCAGTGGCTGCTTCTGCTCGAAGGAGTTCCCGCGGTAGCGATGAGCGCGGTGTTTCTCTTGGGCCTTCCGGATGGGCCCGCGAAGGCTGCGTGGCTCACGGGGGCCGAGCGGAACTGGGTTCTGCGCAAGCTCGAGAACGAGACGGGCGAAGCCGGACACGGGAGCGATGAGGCGGCGCGGGCATTCCGCGATCCCCGCGTGTGGTTGCTGGGCGCGTTCTTCTTCTGCGTCCTGCTGGCAGCGTACGGGTACACGTTTTCCGCTCCGGCGCTGGTCGAGCAGGTGACGCGGCTGGGCACCACCGGTGTGGGGCTGATCATTGCCGCCCTCGGGGTATTGGGCGCGGTTGCCATGCTCGCGAACGGAACCCATTCCGACCGCACCGGGGAGCGCTACTGGCACATCGTGGTCCCGGTATTGGTGATGGCGGCGGGATTCGTGGGCGCGGGAGTGTCACAGCGGCCGGCGGTGGTTCTGCCTTCCCTGGCTCTCATGATGATGGGATTCGCGGCCATGCAGGCGCCTCTGTGGACCATCCCGCCCAGCTTTCTGCGAGGCCGCTCGGCGGCCGCGGGCATCGCGGCGGTCAATACCATCGGCATTCTCGGCGGCTTCGTGGGGCCCTACTGGATGGGGATGATGACCGACCTGACCGGCGGCTACCAGCGAGGCCTCCTCACCATGGCCGTTCCGGTGGTAGCCGCAGTGGGCTTGATTACGGTCATCGAGCGGTACGGAGCGCGCCGAGCGCTGGCGCTGGTGAGGCTCGCGGGAGCTGCAGCCGGCGGCGAGTCAGCGGTCTGATGCGACTGGGACTGGCCGTCCAGGCAAACGCGCTGCGCGCAGCTCCCCTCAGTCTTGCCGTTCGGCTGCTAAGATGATCGGTCGTATACCCCGATGAACGAGCATTTCAGGCTCGTCACCGCCCCGGAATTCCATGACTGTCTTTCGCAAACCAATCGAAGGTGTTGAACGGCCGCAGATGGAGGCGGACGTGGTGATCGTCGGCGGTGGGCCGGCGGGCATGGCCTGCGCCCTGCGCCTGGCGCAGCTCATTGACGCGTACAACGCTTCGGGGGTCGAGGAGCCGCTGTCCAAAGAAAACATCTACGTGCTGGAGAAGGCGCGCGAGGTGGGGCAGCATTGCCTCTCGGGAGCGCTGCTGGATCCGCGAGCAATGAACGAACTGTTGCCGGGTTTCGAGAAAGAAGCGCCGCTCGATGCCGAGGTGACAAAGGAGTCGGTCTGGTATCTCACGCCGAAGGGGCAGCACAAATTCCCCATCGTCCCGCCTCCGCTCCGCGATCACGGCAACTACGTCATCTCGCTGAACAAGTTCGTGAAGTGGATGGGGCAGAAGGTCGAGGAAGCCGGCATCACCATCTTCACCGGCTTTGCCGGGTCGGAACTGCTGTGGGACGGAGATAGCCGGGATGCCGGGACGGCCCGTGTAGCCGGGGTTCGCACCGACGACAAGGGCGTGGATAAGGAAGGCCAGCCAAAGGCGAATTTCGAGCCTGGGTACGACCTGCGCGCGAAGGTGACGGTGCTGGCGGAGGGCCCGCGGGGCAACTGCGCGAAAGAGCTGATCGCACGGCTGGGCCTCGAGGATCCCGAGCACGCGCAGACCTACGGCCTGGGGATCAAGGAACTGTGGGAGATTCCGCCAGGACGAGTAGCGAAGGGGGAAGTGATCTACACCCTGGGCTATCCGCTGACCAGCCGGGAATACGGTGGGGCGTGGGTGTACGGGATCACGGACACGCTGGCGTCCGTGGGGTATGTGACGGGGCTGGATTACCAGGATCCCCGGACCGATCCGCATCACGTCTTCCAGAGCTTCAAGGAGCACCGTTTCGCGCGGCAGATTCTGGAGGGCGGAAAGATGATCCGCTACGGCGCGAAAAGCCTGCCCTACGGCGGATGGCTGACGATGCCGCAAATCTACGGAAATGGCTGGATGCTGCTGGGAGATTCGGCCAGCTTCCTGAATTCGCAGCGGCTGAAGGGAATCCATCTGGCCATGAAGAGCGGGATGCTCGCGGCGGAAACCGCCTTCGAAGCGCTCCTCAGCGGCAATAGCTCGGCTGACACTCTGAGCCAGTACAAGGCGGCGGTCGATGCCAGCTGGATCCGGAAGGAACTGTGGGCGGTCCGGAATTTTCACCAGGGGTTCGACCACGGACTGCTGGAAGGAATGGTCAAGGCAGGCGTTCAGCAGGTGCTGCGGGGTGGCAATCTCGGCCCGGACGCGAAGAACCGGGCGGGCTACACCCGGATGGCCCGGCTGGACGCACTGGGCCCGGTCCACCAGGACCGGGCAGCGATGACCGGCCACGCAAAGGGGGACGGCAAGCTGACCTTCGACCGCTTAACCGATGTTTTTCATTCAGGTACGCGGCACGACGAGGATCAGCCCGTCCACCTGGTCGTGCAGGATTTGAACCTCTGCAGCGACCGCTGCACCCGGGAATACGGCAATCCCTGCCAGTATTTCTGCCCCGCGGCGGTCTACGAGATGGCGGAAAAGCCGGAGGCGTCTGAGGGCGGAGGAGCGAGGCGGGAACTACAGATCAATTTTACTAATTGCGTTCACTGCAAGACCTGCGACATTATGGACCCATACCAGGTCATCCAGTGGGTGCCGCCAGAAGGGGGCGGGGGGCCAAATTACGACGGGATGTAGGCGCGCGTGAGCGAGATGCCATAGCCCGGCGGCGGGCAGGGGGTGTACGCCGGTGAGTTCAGAAAGCTTCCGATGTCCCCGATGTTCCCAGGCGGGAGAGTTTCGGCGCTCCCACTTCCGATGGCGCGACCTGCCCTACCGTCTTGTCGGGATGCGTACTTACCGCTGTCTGCTCTGTTTCCGGCGGATTCACTCCTGGAGGCGGCTCCCCGTTTCTCTGCACGTGGGGAGGGCGGCTGGGGATTAAGACTCCCGGAAGCTGGCGGGTCCGCTGCGCATCGAATAAAGTAGGTACTCATGGCCAGCCTCGCAGAATCGACGCTGAAGACCGCCTTGCCCGGACCGGATCGGCTGCGGGACAAGCATGGCCGTGCCATCACCGATCTGCGGGTCTCGATCACCGACCGCTGCAACTATAAGTGCGTCTATTGCCGGACCGGGAACGAAGGCGCGATCTACGCCGAGCTGCCGATCGAAGACTATCTGCGCATCACCCGGGTCTTTGTGGGGCTGGGGATCGAGAAGATTCGGCTGACCGGCGGCGAGCCGCTGCTGCGCAAGGGGCTGCTGGAGCTGGTCCGTGAGCTGAGCCGCCTGCGTACGCTGGATGGCCAGCCGCTGGACCTCGCGCTGACCACCAACGGGCACCTGTTGGAGGAACTCGCGCAGCCCCTGCGCGATGCGGGACTCAGCCGCATCACCGTGAGCATGGACGCGGTGGATGCGGCGAAGTTTGCCCGCATCACCCGGGTTCCGGGAAGCTACCAACGAGTGCTGGGCGGGATTCGCGCCGCCAAACGCGCCGGCCTGGCTCCGGTGAAGGTCAACTGCGTGCTGCTCCGCGGTTTCAACGAGGATCAGATCGTGCCCTTCGCGCAGTTTTCCCGGGAGGAAGGCGTGATCGTCCGCTTCATCGAGTTCATGCCCCTGGAGGAAGACCGGCTGTGGACGCTCCAGTCGGTGGTGGCGCTGAAGGAGATTCTGGAAGCTCTGGGAAGCTTCCGGCCGCTGCAGCCGCTCGATCCGACCGCCGCCAGCGAAACCGCGCTGCGCTATACCTTCGACGACGGGATTGGGGAGATGGGCATCATCGCCCCGGTGACCCATCCGTTCTGCGGCCACTGCAGCCGGGTGCGGCTCACCTCCGACGGCAAGATCCGCACCTGCCTGTTCTCGCAGAGCGACCACGATCTGTATGGGATTCTCCAGCGGGGCGGCAGCGACGCCGATCTGGCCGAGTTCATCCGGCAGACGGTCGACCAGAAGGAAGCGCGTCACCACATCGGCGAGCCCGGCTTCCTGAAGCCTTCCCGCAGCATGGTCCACATCGGCGGCTAAGGACTGCGCGTCCGACGGTCTCCTTCGCCAGTAGGGATGCTGCATCCGCTCGGGTCGCGGCGGCTCGGGGAGAGTGCGGCTGGGGGCTGGCCGTCTCGAGCAGAGTATCCTGGCACAAACCCGGAAGGGGCCGATGGCGCATCGCTTTTGCGATGTGCCGATCATGCGGATCAACCGAGGCCTCCCCGAGCCCCGACAGGAACTTCGGATGCCGCCTCCCTGCTGGCGAAGGGCTCCGCAGGACGCGAAGTCCCTATAATGGACGGCGTCAATGCCTTCCAGGAAAAATCGCCTTCTCCTCATCAGTTTTCTTGTCCCCTCCATTGTTTTGATTGGCGGTTTGAGCGTGCTGAAGGCGCGGCCGGCGGCCGACAGCGCTAAAAGCGTCCAAGCCGCGCGGTTGAACAGCATCGGCGTCGCGCTGATGAACCAGCAGCTCACCGAGAAGGCGGCGGCGGAGCTCGCCCAGGCGGAAGCGGCCGATCCGGAGTCGGCGATCCCGATCCTGAACCGCGGGATTGCGCTGCTCTACCTGGAGCGGCTGCCGGAGGCGGAACAGGAGCTGCGGAAGGCAGCGGCGATGGAGCCGGAGAATCCGCGCGCCTGGTACAACCTCGGCCTGGTCGAGATGGACGAGGCCAAGCCGCAGCAGGCCCTCGACGATATGCGCAAGGTGGTGGCCATCGATCCGAAGGATGCGGACGCCCATTACTTTATGGGTTCGCTGGAGGCGACGCTGGGCGACCCGAGCGCGGCCATCGCGGAGTTCGAAACCGCGCTGAAGCTGAATCCGCTGCACGCCTCGGCGCAATTCGGGCTGGCGCGTGCGCTCCAGCGGACCGGCCGCACCGAGGAAGCGCACGAGCACGTGGTGATTTTCCAGCACGAGACGCAGGCGAAGATTGCCTCGCCGCTGAGTGTGACCTATGGCGAACGCGGGCACTACTCGACCATGGAGGAGATGACCCTGCCGGTCGAGCCGGTGGCGGCGATGATTCCGGTGCGGTTTGAGGCGAAGCAACTGCCGTTCGGGGCTGAAGGCGGAGCTGCCGTGGAGTGGTTAGGCCCCGGAGTCGGCGCGTGCGTGATCGATCTTTCAGGACCGGGCTCGCAGGACCTGGTGACCTTTGGCCCGGGAAAGAACGCGATCTGGGTTTACCGGAATCTGCACAATGGCTCGTTTGAACCGATCCCCGCGAGCCAGACCGGTCTGGACGCAACCGGGGCCGGCATCGCCTGTGCCGTGGGCGATTACGACAATGACGGGCTCCCGGATCTGGCTGTGGCGATGTCGGACCGAATCCTTCTCTATCACAACCTCGGCAACGGAAAATTCGAGGACGTGACGGCAAAGGTCGGCATCCGCCAGCTGAACCGGCCGGCGGGGCTGACGTTTGTCGACTTCGACCATGACGGGGATCTCGATCTGTTTGTGACCGGGGCTTCCATCGATGGAGGCAAGTCCGGGCCCAACGTGATGTGGCGGAACAACGGCAACTCGACCTTCACGGAATGGACCGGCCCGACCGGACTGGCGGGAACCGGCAGCACCACCCAGGCAATTTTGTCGGACATCAACCACGACCGGGCGGTGGACCTGGTGGTGACCGGGTCCGAAGGCGCGCCGACGATTGATTTCAACCGCCGTGAAGGCGCGTTTCGGCCGATGCCGTTGTATACGGATCATCTGCCGCCGACGCGGGGTGTTGCGGTTTTCGATTTCGACAAGGACGGCTGGATGGATGTCGCGGTCACGCACGCAGGCGCGCCCGGGCTGACGCTGTGGCGCAATGTGGACGGGACGAAGTTTGAGCGGGTTCCACTGCCCCTGCCGCCGGGCGTGACCGGCGCGTGGGGCGTGACGCCCATCGACTTCGACAACGATGGGTGGATCGATCTGGCAGCGGTTCTCGAGGTGGGCGGGCGGGGGGAACTGCACGTGTTCCGGAACCTGGGCGCGAAAGGTTTTCTGGACGTAACGGCGCAGCTTGGGTTGGGAAAGCTCGCACTCCAGGGGCCTGGTTCACTTGTCGCGGCGGATGTAGATGGGGACGGGGCTGCGGACCTGATCGTGACGCAGGCGGCTGAGGCGCCGGTGGTGCTACGGAATGTGGGTGGGAACGCCAACCGTTCGCTGCGGATTGCGTTGACGGGGCTGGCAGACAACAAGACGGCCATCGGCACCAAGGTCGAGGTCCTGGCCGGGGGAATGTGGCAAAAGTTCGAAGTCGCCGGCGGGTCGGGATATCTGAGCCAGGGAGCCACAGAAATCACCGCGGGCCTGGGTAAGGCGGATCACGTTGACGTCGTCCGGCTGCTGTGGCCGACCGGCGTTCCGCAGGACGAGATCGATGTGGGCGCGAAGAAGGAAGTCGCGCTCAAGGAACTGGACCGGCGGGGCAGTTCGTGTCCGACGCTGTTTGCGTGGGATGGGAAGCACTACACGTTTGTGTCGGACGTAATCGGTGCGGCGGTGATCGGCCACTGGGTCTCGCCGACGGCAACCAACCACAACGATCCCGATGAGTGGATCAAGGTGGATGGCGACCAGCTGCGGGCGCGCAATGGGCTGCTGAGTCTGCGCTTCGGCGAGCCGATGGAGGAAGTCAACTACATCGACCAGCTGCGTCTGGTGGCGGTCGATCATCCCGCAGGCGTCGCCGTGTATCCCGACGAACGGTTTTTAAGCGAGCGGCCGTTTGCCTCAGGAAAGACGGTCGCGGTGTCCGACCCGCAGCCGGTAGCCGGAGCCTGGGATAACAACGGGCGCGATGTGCGGGCGCTGCTTGCGCAAACAGATCACCGCTACGTCCGCGACTTCACGAATCTGAGCTACGCAGGGTTTGCGAACCCGCACACGCTGACGCTGGACCTCGGGGCATGGTCGCCGCAGCGGCCGCTGCGTCTGCTGCTCGACGGGTATATCGAGTACTTCAGCGCTAGCTCGATGTACGCGGCGTGGCAGACGGGGCTGCATCCGATTCCGCCGCAGGTCGATGTGCAGATGCCGGACGGCAGCTGGCGCCGGGTGATCCAGGACATGGGATTTCCGGCAGGGCTGGAGCGGACGATCGTCGTCGACCTGACCGGCAAGCTGCCGCCGGGGGCGAGGAAGATCCGGCTCACCACGAATCTGCAGATTTACTGGGATCGGGCGCGGGTGGACAACGGCCCCGATGCCGCATCCAGCGTCCGGCGGACAGAGGTTCCGCTGGCGACGGCGCATCTCGCGTTCCGCGGGTATCCGCAGCAGATCGAGGGCAGGACGCCGGGCGATCTGACCTACAACTACGACCGGATCAGCGCGACCGGACCGTTCCTCTGGGCGCGGGGGGTCTACACCCGCTACGGCGATGTCACGCCGCTGCTCCGCAATATCGATAACCGCTATGTCATTTTCGGGACGGGCGAGGAGATCGACGCGGAGTTCAGCGCCCAGGCGCTGCCCCCGCTGCCGGCCGGGTGGACGCGGGACTACTTCTTCTACGCCAACGGCTTTGTGAAAGACATGGACTACTGGGAAGAAGCGCCCTTCACGGTCGGGCCAATGCCGTTCCACGCGATGAGCCGGTACCCGTACCCGGCGGCGGAGCATTATCCCGAGACCGAGGGCGCGGACGCCTACTGGCTCGACTGGAACACGCGCTACGAGTCGGGAAACCGGCGCCAGAAGTGGGATTTCAATTACCAGCCGGCGCGCCAGACGCCGATTCGGTGAACCACCGACAGCCGACTGCCATCCTGACGGCGACCCTCGGAATCTGCAGGAGCCTGGCAAACGGCATCGGCGTGTGCTTTTCCCCGAATCGAAGCGAACCTTCCGGGCTGCCGGTCCGGTCAACCACTCCGAACGCAGACCACCGCGGCCGCCTCGTGTCAGCGTACGGCTTCACTGGCTTGCCCTGAGCGGAGCGCCCACGGCCGCGGCGTCGAATGGGTGCCGAAAGGGCGGGCCGCAGGCCCTTCCTTGCTGCCGCAGGCCCTCCAGGCAGATGGTTTGTGTCACAGTCACCGCGAAACTTCCGCAAAGCCGATCAACCGCCCAGAGCGCTGCCTCCATGAGTGCATTGGCGATTTGTCGCTCTTTCGCTTTCCGGGGATATCGTTGATTCGGCACCTGGGAAAGGAGCGCCAGCACACGTTGTCCGGCAGAATCCCGCCTCACTTTGCAGTGAAACAGCGCTCGGCCGTGCGAAGCGCGATCCGGGAAGAGTCTGATCGCAGACCTGGCTTCAGCCTGCGATCTGCTGCAGCGATGACCATCATGATCCTCCGGTGGTCGTTACAGTCGCAGCCATAGGTCGAGAGCCGGGCCTCCATCCCTGCCTGTCATCATTACTTAACATGCCGTCTGTTAGGGTTCATTCCGGCGAACCGGCTGGGCCCCCAGCATGACCGGAAATCGCCAACACAATAAATCACGCAGAGGAGGTGTGACCGATGTCGGCTCGTCGCACCGGTATGATTCGTCGAACCAGACGCTTCCCGACGCTGCCCTTGACCCTGGCGCTGGCGGCCGCGGCGCTGCCATTGGCAGCTCTCTCCGTTTCAGAAACCGGATCTACTCTCATCTATCCCTTGTTCCGGGAATGGGTCGGGGCCTACGCGAAAGTCGATCCCGGCGTTCAGGTGGCCGTTGCCTCCACAGGTTCGGGAGCCGGTATCGCTGAAGCGATCGCGAATCACGTCGAGATCGGCACCTCGGACGCCTACATGTCGGACGATCAAACCATGGCACACCCGCACATCCTCAACATCCCCCTGGCCATCTCGGCGCTGACCGTGGATGCGAATCTGCCGGAATTGCGGGGCGCGGTATTAAAACTGAGCGGCCCGGTCCTGGCCGGCATCTATACCGG
>JBAUGH010000407.1:0-4150 GCA_049679565.1 Acidobacteriaceae bacterium | reverse complement strand
CCCCGGCGGCGGGGCGGAGATTTTTGCCGACCGCGTGCGCCACATTATCTGCGATCACAAGATCGACGGCGGCGAGTGGCTGGAGACGGCCCGGGCCGCACACCAGATCGGGCTCAAGTCGAACGCGACCATGCTCTACGGGCACATCGAAAACGATGAGGACCGCGTGGATCATCTGGTGAAGCTGCGCGCGCTGCAGGACGAGACGGGCGGCTTCCAGACTTTTATCCCGCTGGCGTTTCATCCGGAGAACACGGCGCTGGATCACTTGCCGAAGACCACGGGGTTGACGGATATCCGGCAGATTGCCGTCGGACGGTTGATGCTCGACAACTTCCCGCACATCAAGGCGTACTGGCAGATGATGACGGCGAAGATCGCGCAGATTGCGCTGCGCTTTGGGGCGGACGATATCGACGGCACGGTGATCGAGGAGAAAATTTACCACGACGCCGGCGCGACGACGCCACAGGGCATGCGGCGGAGCGAGTTGATGCGGCTGATCACGGCCGCGGGACGGGTTCCGGTGGAGCGCGACACGCTCTATCGCTCGGTGACGCGGACCGAGGAGACGTTCACGGTCGCGGTGTAACTTCCTCAGTCGAGCTTCTTCAGCCAAATATCCTTAAACGACACTTTGCAGGGCGCTCCTTCGATTTGCAGTCCGAAGAGGCCGGAGGTGTTGTTCGAGGAGTTTGGATCGTCGTCGATGAGGACGGCCATGAGCTGTCCGTTGAGAATGTGGAGGATGACGCCGCCGCGGGCGATGATCTCGTATTGATTCCAGCCACCTTCGTGAATGAAGGCGCCGAGGGCGCCGCGGTCGCCGATGGTTCCGACGAGTTGCGGAGGCTTGCCGGGCAGCGTTTCCACGACCTGGCCGCGCCAGACGATGATGCCGCGGTGGGTGTTCTGTGAGTAGAGCTGGCCGCTGTACTCGCGGTTGGTAGCGTTGGTGGCCAGCCAGAAGTCGGCCTGGGGGCCGATCATGACCCAGCGCGGATCGAGCGGCGGCTCCCCTTTGCCGGCGACGCGTCCGGGTGGGATGCCGGTGGTGGAGCGGTACTGGACACCGCTGCCTCCGCCCCACTCCACTTTGATTTCGAGCTTGAGGTCGAAGTCCTTCGCCTTTTCGCGACGGTCGACGAGAAAGGTATTGCCGGCGCGGTGCTCGGGCGTGGAGGCGCCAACGATCGCGCCGTCCTGGACGCTCCAGACACCGGGCTCACCGTCCCACCCCTGGAGGGTCTTGCCGTCGAAGAGGGAAATGAAGCCGGAGTGGTCAGCGAAGTTGAGCGGAGCGGGCTGGGGGAAGACGCCGTTCACTTTGCCGGAGATGTCGGGCTGCGGCTGCTGGGCGGTGGCGACCTTGCCGAAGGCAAGAGCGAGGGTTGCTGCGAATGGGATGATAGCGGAGCGAAGCACGCGCGCCTCCAGTATGTTTCGAGGCTATCAGGAGGAAGCAGGCAGTTGGTCGAGGCGTCGCGAGGTCAGCCGAGGCGCTCTTCGCCGACGCCTGCGCCTACACAAAGGGTGGGTGGCTGGGCTGGCGGCAGGGGAGGGGAAGGCGGAAAAGATGGGGCAGTGGCTTCGAGCGCGTGGCGGCGAGCCCGCTTCTTGCGGGCTTCGTTGGCTGCCACCAGAAAGAGGCAAACGAAGGTGACGGCGATTAACCCGATGGCGGTGATGCCGCGGAGTTGTTCCATTTCGCCGTAGAGCAGGAAGAGGCCACCAAACACGAAGAAGAGATGGGCACAGAATACCTGGAGCGAGGCTTTGCCCAGCGTAAGGAAGGGTTCGCGGGCAACAGCGAGGGCGACGTATTTGCGCAGCCACCAGGCAACGATGACGAAGGAGAAAAGGTTGACGACGCGCACGGCGCCGATCTGCCACTTATCGACGAGCAGTCCCAGCGACTGATCGTTGAGGTGCGGACCCATCCAGCCATGACGAACGGCGATGAAGAAGATGCAGACGGCGGCGCAGAGCGCGACGGCCCACCTTGGGATGCGGTTGAGAGGGATGTCGTGATGAGCGGAGCGGGAGCCGAACCAGAGGCCGACGACCCAGACGGCTTGCCAGGCGAACAGGTTGAAGGCGCCGGTCTCCTGCAGGGGGATGCGGAGGTGGGTGACATGGACGACCCAGTTATGCACAATGTCGCGGAGGCCGAATTGGGCGAGCAGCCAGATGAGGCCACTGGCCGCGAGAACGATCTTCCATCCCAGGCGCAGCGCGGCTTTAAGGAAGAGCGGCGTGAGGAAGAGGAACATCACGTACATGGGCAGGATGTCGAAGAGCGGCGGGCAATAGAGGAGAAAGACCGAGCCGGCGACAGCGACCCCGGGGTGATTCAGGTAGAAGGTGAGCAAGTTGGTGATGGCGGCGCGATGTGCGTGGACGGCCCAGCTGGCGGCAATGGTGAACGCAAAGGCAAGCAGGAACAAGTGATAGGCGTAGAGCTTGAGCGAGCGCTTCCAGAGGTGGGCGCGCACGCCGACCGGGTCCGCCATCATTTTGCGGATATAGAGGCGGCCGATGAGGAGGGCAGAGAGGAAAACGAATCCCTCGGCCGAGGAGATGTACCCAAAGGGCTGATTGACGAAGTCGCTCAGGCGGGTGGGAAGGTGGGTGAGCGTCATCCAGACGAGGAAGAGGCCCCGGAGGGCGTCGAGTTCGGGAAGGCGCTGTAGCTTAGGGAGATGCATACGAATCAGGCGAGCGCGGCGGCCAGGGTCGGGAAGCGCTAAAGACTTAGACGCAGGCCCCGGAAACGGGTTGCGGGGCGAGCGGGAGCCGGCGGGGTGGGGCCCTCGAGACGCTCTGATCGTCCCGGGATTCCCCGATGATGGACCGCAGGGCGGGGGATGTCAACGAGCGATGTCAAGGAGCTTCGCGGCGCTAATAGGCTGCGATTCCCGTAACGCTTTGGCCAATGATCAGCGTGTGAATATCGTGAGTGCCTTCATAGGTTTTCACCGACTCGAGGTTCATCATGTGGCGCATGACCGGGTAGTCGTCGGTGATGCCGTTGGCGCCGAGAATATCGCGGGCGAGGCGGGCGCATTCGAGGGCCATCCAGATATTGTTGCGTTTGGCCATGGAGATGTGCTCGTGGCCGACTTTTCCCTGATCCTTGAGACGGCCAACCTGGAGCACGAGCAGCTGCCCCTTGGTGATCTCGGTGATCATCCAGGCCAGCTTTTCCTGGACGAGCTGATGGCTGGCGATGGGCTGATCGCGGAACTGTTTGCGAAGCAGGGAATACTGGCGGGCGGTGTCGTAGCAGGACATGGCAGCGCCGATGCCGCCCCAGGCGATACCGTAGCGGGCCTGGTTGAGGCACATGAGGGGGGACTTGAGGCCCCCGGAGCCGGGGAGCAGATTCGCGGCGGGGATGCGGACGTCCTGGAGGGAGAGACCGGAAGTGACGGATGCGCGCAGGGACCACTTGCCGTGGACGTCGTAGGCGGTGAAGCCGGGGCGATTGGTTTCGACGAGGAACCCCCGAACGCGCCCGTCTTCACCGCCATCGCCGTAGGTTCTGGCCCAGACAATGGCGACGTCGGAGATCGTGCCGGAGGTGATCCACATCTTCTCGCCGTTGAGGACGTAATCGTCGCCGCTGCGGTCGGCGCGGGTGCGCATGCCTCCGGGATTCGAGCCGTAATCGGGCTCGGTGAGCCCGAAGCAGCCGAGCTTCTCGCCGCTGGCCATCTTCGGGAGCCAGGAGTCCTTCTGTTCCTCGGAGCCGAAGGTGAAGATGGGATACATGACCAGGGCCGACTGGACGCTGACGAAGCTGCGGACGCCGGAGTCGCCGCGCTCGAATTCCTGCATGACCAGGCCGTATTCCACATTGGACATGCCGGCGCAGCCGTAGCCGTGGAGATTGGCGCCGAAGAAGCCGAGCTGGCCCATCTGCGGAACAAGCTCGCGCGGGAAGCGGCCCTCGCGGTTGCACTCTTCGATGATGGGAACGAGGTTATCTTCGATGAACTGGCGGGCGGTGTCGCGGGCGAGGCGCTCGTCATCTGTCAGCAGGTTATCGAATCCGATGAAATCGACGCCTTTAAAAGGGAAGGCCATAGGAATGTCACTCCAGAAGGCAAATCATACCGTTGCCAGTGCGGCAGGGGAAAGAAAGAGG
>JBAUGH010000406.1:0-3504 GCA_049679565.1 Acidobacteriaceae bacterium | reverse complement strand
GGACTTCGCGCGCGCGGCGGCCTCGAGGTGGATCTCGTCTGGCAATCCGGCCGCGCCACGACGGCAACCCTGCGGGCCAGCGTGGATGGGCGCCATCGGCTGGCGGCTCCTGCCGGCCAGAAGATAGTCGCCATCGAGATATCTGGCAAGCAACTGGCCGTCACTCCCGGAGCTGACGGCACCATCGTTCTCAAAGCGCGGCGCGGGGAGACTTGGTCGCTTCATTTCGCCTGAGGGCAAAGGGATGCAAACGAGGAGCAAGAAGAAGCCATGATGACCCGCTCTGCACTTCGTCCCGCGATCCTTGCCGCCACGCTCCTAACCGGCGCGACATTGGCCCACGCGGCCTCGGAGTTGGCTCCGCCTGCCGGCCTGACGTGTGAGCATCAGAGCACCCCTCTGGTTGTAACCGCGCCGCAGCCCCGATTCAGCTGGATGTTGAGCGTGCGCGATTCCGCCGCCCGCGGCGTGCGCCAAAGCGCATGGCGTCTGCTGGTCAGTTCTTCACTGGACCATCTGCAGCGCGATTCCGGCGATCTTTGGGACAGCGGCCGCGTGGCTTCCGATCGGACCATCGACATTGCTTACGAGGGCCATCCTCTGGCGCCCGAGCAAAAGGTCTTCTGGAAAGTGGAAGTCTGGGATGAACTCGGCGCACCCAGCGGTTGGAGCACTCCCGCGGCCTTTGTCATGGCTCCAGCCCATTGGACGGCGCAGTGGATCGCCGCGGCTCCCGCCGGCAGCGACGAAGGCCGTGCTGAAGGGGCGACGCGGCCGATGCCGATTTTCCGTCACCGCTTTGCCATCGACAAGCCGGTTGCGCGAGCCCTGCTCTACGTCTCGGGAATGGGCCAGGATGAAGTCCATCTCAATGGCGCGAAAGTGGGAGACCGCGAGCTTACGCCCGGCTGGACCGATTACCGCAAGACCGTTCTCTACGACACCTGGGATGTCTCCCCGCTCCTCCATCGTGGCGACAATGCGATCGGCGTCATGCTCGGCAACGGCATGTTCAACGTAGCGCGCACGCCCGGTCGCTACACCAAGTTGGTTGGGTCCTTCGGCCAGCCGAAGTGTTGGCTGGAGTTGCACCTGCTCTTTCGCGATGGCACTCGCACAGTCATTGCCAGCGGTCCGGATTGGCAATTCTCTGCCGGTCCCATCACCTTCTCTTCGACCTATGGCGGAGAAGACTACGACGCCCGTAACCTTCCGCCCGGTTTTGACTCGCCCCACATCACCAGCGCGACCGCCTGGCGTCCGGCCTTCGTGGTTCCTGGACCCGGAGGAGCGCTGCACCCGGAAGTGACTGCCCCCATCCGCGTCGAGCACGTCTACCATCCCGTGTCGCGCAAGGCGCTGCCTTCGGGCGCGCTCGTTTTCGATCTCGGGCAGAACTTCGCCGGATGGCCCGACATTGTCGCGCAGGGCGAGGCCGGAGCCCGGGTGAAGCTGATCTGCGGCGAGTTGCTTGCAGCCGACGGCAGCGTGTCGCAACTGAGCGCTAACGCAGGGCCCCGACGCGGTGCGCAGTGGTTCACCTATACACTCAACGGCCCTGGCGTCGAACACTGGCATCCGCGCTTCTCCTACTATGGCTTTCGCTACGTGCAGGTCGAGATCACGGGCAAGGCCCAGCTGCTCTCGCTCGCCGGCGACGCCGTGCATTCGTCTGCAACGCTCACCGGCACCGTCACTACATCCATTCCGCTCATCAATCGGATCCACACACTCATTCTGATGGCCATCGAAAACAACATGGAGAGCGTTCTCACCGATTGCCCCCATCGCGAGAAGCTCGCCTGGCTCGAGCAAACCCATCTCATGGGCTCCGCCATCAACTTCGATTTCGACCTGGAACGCCTCTACAACAAAATCGATGACGACATCCACGACGAGCAACAAGCCGATGGGCGCGTCCCCACAACTGCGCCGCGTTACACCTTCTTCGGCAAGGAGTGGGACGGTTTCAACGATTCGCCCGAATGGGGCAGCGCCGCCGTCCTCGATCCGTGGATTGCCTACCGCCGTTACGGTGACCTCGACGCACTGCGCGCCGCCTGGCCGGTCATGCGCCGTTACGTCGACTACCTCGGCAGCCGCAGTCAGAACGGTATCGTCGATTACGGCCTCGGCGACTGGTACGACATCGGACCGAAGCCACCCGGCTACTCGCAACTCACCTCCCGTGCTCTCACTGCGACAGGGGTCTACTACCAGGATATCGTCACGCTGATCGCTGCGGCCCACGCCCTTGGCGACTCCGCGGAAGAGGCCCGGCTGGAACCGCTGCGTGCCTCAGTGGCTCGCGCCTTTCAGCAGCGCTTCTATCACGCCGATACCCACGAGTACGATCGCGACAGCCAGACAGCGAATGCCATGCCGCTCACCCTCGGCATCACCCCACCCGAAGATCGCGCCGCGGTCCTCGCGTACCTCATCGATGACATCCGCGCGCATAACAATCACGTCACGGCAGGCGACGTCGGCTTCCATTACGTGGTCGATGCGCTCTACGAAAACGGCGCTTCCAGCGTCCTGCTCGACATGCTCCTCCGCACCGACAGCCCCAGCTATGGATATCAGCTCGCTAAGGGCGCGACCGCGCTCACCGAGGCCTGGGATGCCAATCCGCACAGCTCGCAGGATCACCTCATGCTCGGCGACGCGGAGGAGTGGTTCTATGCAGGCCTCGGCGGCATCGACGTCGATTTTTCCCGCGCCCCGCCTGACCAGATCGCGCTGCATCCCGCGATCCTCTCCCGCATCGCATCAGCCAACGTTGTCTACCGCTCCGTGAAAGGCGTAATCCGCGTTGCCTGGCACCAGGGCAGGGAAAGGACCGCCCTCGACGTCACGATTCCTCCGAACGTAACCGCCACGGTTATTTTTCCCTCCGGGACCGGCCGCGACATTCGGGAAAGCGGAACCCCCGTGGCGCAGGCGCGCGGCGTGCGCTTCGTGCGCACGGACGGAAGTGCTCCGGCGTATAGCGTTGTCTCCGGTACCTGGCACTTCTCCATTCCCACGCCAACGCAGTGAATGGAACGCAGGCACGATCAGCTCGCGCTACTGGCGCAGAAGTAAGACACCCTGAGGCGGCAACACAACCTTCCCCGCCAAGCCCGCCGCACCGTCGCCGAACACGATATGGATTCCCGAGGGAACGCTGACCGTGGCGGGAGTCTCTCCATGGTTGATGAGCACGAAGACCTCGCGCCCCCCTCCCACCCTTCGGCAAACCTCCACCCGTCCCGGCAGAGGCCCAAAAGCTGCCGTCACGCCGGCATCTTTCGCCAGAGCAGCAATCACCGATTGCATCAGCGGCGGATCGAGGAGCGCACCCAAATACGCCAGCGTGCCCTTGCCCACGTGCCGCACCAGCATTGCGGGCTGCCTGTCCAGCCATCCGTTTGTCGCACCATAGCGCAGCGGCGTCATCGTTGCGGCACCCTCCGTCGAAAGCTGCTCCGCCCATATATCGGCGAATCCGCGCCCATAATC
>JBAUGH010000405.1:0-1862 GCA_049679565.1 Acidobacteriaceae bacterium | reverse complement strand
GTGCGTGGCGTTCGCGGTAATCGGCACAGGTGTGGCAGGCGCAATGCTCGAAGTCGTGGGTGGGATCGCAGGGAATCATCTCGGGGGGCTCGTCCTCGGGATGGCAGCGGTTGCGGGGCTCGAGGGTGTCGAGCAATTCGCGGACGGCGTGGTCCGACTCAGGGACGGAGCAGGAGGGATTGAGGGCGGGGGCAGAGAGATCGCCGTCGGCGCTGATGAAGTCTTCGTGGTCGCGGCCGATGTGGTAGACGGCATCGTCGGCGGCGTCAGGATCGGCCTGCCCGGACGCGGAGGACGCGGCGGTGCTGGACGCAGCGGGGCTGGATGCGACGGGGCGAGGCAGGGTGAGGGCCGCGATATGCAGAGCGTAGAGGGCGGCGCGGGCGCGGGCCGGCTCGAGATGCATGGTCAGGATGCCGTGCAGGACCTGGGTGGTCATGAGCTGGATGGCGGAGCGGTCTTCGAGGAGAGGAACGGAGACGTAGCGTGGCGGAGGCAGGGCGGGGCGGCGGTTGCGGTAGTGGGAGAAGCAGAGGTGGAGGCCGCCGACAACTTTATTTTTGCAGCGATGGCCGTCGACGGTGAGGGCGCGGCAGCGGGGGCGGTCGGCCGGCGCAGGCTGGGGGCGGTTGGGATCGAGAGGGCCGGCGGACAGCGGGACAGGCTGAGGAATCGGTTGATCGGACATAGAAAGCTCCTTGAGGTGTGGGTGCAGGCTTCGCCCGCCGAAGCCGGGCTTCGATGAGGCACCCCGGACCGTGCGGCGGGCAGCAAAAAAAGGCCGTCCGGAAGTTGAGTCTCACAGAGAGTTATGAGACTCCGTTCCGGCAGGCCTTTTCTTTTTTTTACCCTATATATATAGAATACCAAGTTTGGAGCTAAAGACTGCCAACTTTCTTCGAGTTATCCGGTTTGTAAGTGCCTTGTTATGAGGAGTTATTACTTCGGTGCGGTGGAGGGGGACTTGACAGATTCGACGCCTGGCCGGTTTCGGCCTGTTTTTGACCGGTTTCCGCCGGTTTTTTGTCCCTCGCGGTGGGCGAGAAAGCGCGGAAGCGGGCTTCGAATCGGAGCGGCCCGGCGTGCTTGCAGGACGCCTCGTATTCCTGCGCGGGGTGTCGACCGGGGGGCGACGGCATCGCCGCGCAATTGACACCGGGAAAAAGCAGCCCCTATGATTGCCGACTGAAGCTGCCGGGCGATTTTTTTAGTATCCCCGGGGAACCCCCACACGTGAAACGAATGAGGAGGCAACGGCGGTGCGAGTCTCGATGCGAGTTTTGTCGGTGATGACGCTGATGGCTGGGGCTGCGGGGCCGGTGCTGCTGGCGCAGGGGGCTGCGGCGCCGCTGCCGGCCGAAGCGACAGCGAACCCGGTAGTGTGGAGCGCGAAGCTGCTCTACGCGCGCGACGCGAAAAACATGATTGCGGCGGCCGAACAGATGCCGGAAGACAAGTACAGCTACCATCCGACGCCGGACCAGTGGACGTTCGGGAAACTGGTGTCGCACGTGGCGCAGTCGAATGGAGGGTTGTGCGGGGCGCTGTCGGGGACGACGGCGCCGGCGGCGCTGCACGTGAGCGACACGGCTTCGAAGGCGGAGCTGGTAGCGGCGCTGAAGGCGTCGTTCGACTACTGCGGGCCGGTGCTGGACGGGCTGACGGACGCGAAGCTGGGGGAAGCGATCACGGTGTTCCACCGGCCGATGGTGCGGGCGACGGCGCTGGTGATGCTGCCGGCGGATCTGGCGGACCACTACTCGCAGATGGCAGCGTACCTGAGGCTGAACGGGATGCTGCCGCCCTCGGCGCAGCCGAAGAAGTAGCGGCGTGGCTGAAGCCTCTTCCGCGGGCTTTAAAGG
>JBAUGH010000404.1:0-1643 GCA_049679565.1 Acidobacteriaceae bacterium | reverse complement strand
TGGGGCGGCGCGCGGCGCGAATGCCGGCGAGGAAGCGGTCGAGTTCCGAGTGATTCAGTTCGAGCGTCCGGTAGGTGTCGGTGAACTGGAAGGTATCGACGATGATGCCGGCCGCGTTGGAGAGGGCGTCCGCATTGACGATGTTCATGCCCCAGGCCGAAAGGACGCCGGCCATGTCCGCAAAGAGCCCCGGGCGATCGGCGGTAACCAGGGTGATTTCATTGAGTTGGCGCACGGTGCGAAACGCCACCTGAGCGGGCTCGACCGGCAGATCCATGGCCATACGGAAGTGGGCGGCGATCTGTTCGGGCGGGCGGGTGCTGAGGTAGCGCTGGGGCAGCCCGTCGAGAAAGCGGCGCAGGTCTTCGGGATTGACGGCGGTTCGCGCGGCAGCCGGGCTGACCGCGGGAATGAGGGCGACGATGCGGCTGAAGAAGGCAGGATCGTCAGAGGCGTGGTAGCGGATCTCGTCGACGCTGCGGTCGAGGAAATTCGAGGCGCTCATGTAGAGCTGCCAGAGACTCTCCGCTTTCCAGGGAGTGAGCGCTTCGGGCGATACGGCCCGGATATCGGCGTAGGTCATCAGCGTGAGCATCTTCAGCTGCGCCTGGCTGGCGACTTTTTCGGCGAACGCGCGGATGGTTTCCGCGTCGAAGATATCGCGGCGCATCGCCGCCGACATTTCCAGATGGTTGCGGATGACGCGGCGAACGGTTTCGCGCTCTTCCGGGTCGAGCTCGAGACGGGAGAAGAGGCTCTCCGATAATTCCACGCTGGAACTGGCATGGTTGCCGGTGCGGCGGGCCTTGCCGGTGTCGTGCATGAGGAGGGCGAGAAAGAAGAGATCGAGGCGATCGATTTCGGGAAGCAGTCCGGCGAGGCGTTTTTCCCACTCGTTCTGCGGCTGGCGGAGGCGGTGGACGTTATCGATGACGTGGAAGGTGTGTTCGTCCACCGTGTAGCGATGCCAGGTATCGCGAATGACCAGCGATTCGATGCCGTGGAACTCGGGAATGAGAAGCTCGAGGATGCCGAGGGCGTGCATGGTACGCAGGGCATGCGCGGCCCAGGGGCCAAGAAGGACTTCGCGCAGGCAGTTCCACAGGAACGGGCCTTCCGGCATCTGCACAGCGAGAACCGGCAGCGCGTCGGCGATGCGGTCTTCGGCAGTGAAGCTGAGGCGGTAACCGTGCCGGGCCATTCCGCCGAAGATCTGGAGGATGGAATCGGCGTCGTTGACGGCAGCGCCTTCGGCGAGATCGAGGCGGCCGTCTTCGAGGAAGAAGTCGGTGCCGGGAACGGGCGCGCGTTTGCGGCGGAACTGCTTGTAGAAGGAGCGGCGGGGGGGAGGAACGGCGTCGATGAGCAGCGAGGCGCGGCGGTATACGGTGCGCGCCTGGCGGTACCAGGTGCGCATCCAGTAAGCAGGGTCGGAGGTGCCGCGGGTATCGAGGCCGATGGAGCGGGCGGCGGCTTCATCCTGAGCGTGCCAGTCGAGCGTATTGTCGTCGCGGCCGGAGCGGTAGTGGAGAAAACAGCGGACAGCAGAGAGGAAATCGTAGGCGGATTCAGGCTCGTCGTGGGTGCCGTAGAAATCGGCGGCGGCGGAACGGGGCCAGGCTTTTTGCTCGTGGATGCAGTTG
>JBAUGH010000403.1:0-7314 GCA_049679565.1 Acidobacteriaceae bacterium | reverse complement strand
CAGCCACTCGGTGGGAACCCTGGCGAAGCGGGGATCGGCGTAATAGCGGGCGCGGTCTTCGTAGGCGAGGCGCTTGGCTTCGACCATGACGTGGAGGGCGTGGGGCGACTGGAAGCCCATGCCGCGGAGGTCGAAGTTCTCGAGGATGTTGAGGATTTGCAGGGTGGCGAGGCCCTGGGTGTTGGCGGCCATGCCGCAGACGTCGACGCCGCGGTAATTGGTGACCAGCGGATCGAGCCACTCGGGCTGCATTTCGCGGAGGTCTTCTTTGGAGAGCCATCCGCCGATGCGTTTGAAGTAGGCATCGATGGTGTCGGCGATGGGGCCTTCGTAGAAGGCGTCGCGCCCGCCCTGAGCGATTAACTTATAGGTACGGGCTAAGTCGGGGTTACGGCGGACGTCGTATTCATTGGGCATGATTCCGCCGGGCGCATAGGTGTGCATGGCGTTGGCGGTTTCTTCGACGCCGGAGTTAGGGCGGAGAAAGGCGGCGAGGTTGCGCTTGATGTACCAGCCGATGATCTGGGGATTGGGCGCGCCGGTTTCGCAGTAGTGGATGGCAGGCTCGAAGAGCTCGGCCCACTTGAGCTTGCCATAGCGCTGATGGAGAGCCCACCAGCCGGCGAGGGCGCCGGGGGTGGAGACGGAGATGGCGCCGAGAGGGGGGATGACTCCATTTTTGGCGCGGGCGCGGACGGTGGCGAGGGAGAGAGACTTCGGCGAATTGCCGGAGCTGGCCATGCCCTGGACTTTGCGGAGTTTGGGATCCCAGACAAAGGCGTAGCAATCGCCGCCGAGGCCGGAGCTGGTGGGCTCCATGAAGCCGAGGCAGGCATTGATGGCGACGGAGGCGTCGACCGCGGAACCGCCGCGTTTGAGCATCTCGATGCCGACCAGGGTGGCGATGGGGTGGGCGGTACCGGCGGCGCCGGAGCATCCGAGGGCGGGGGAGCGGGAGGCGAAGCTGGCGCCGGAGGGGCGATCGCCGGCGTGGACATCGGGGCGGATGAAGCGCTCTTCGCCGGGCGCCTGGAACTGAGGGAGGGTTGGAGAGGAGGGTTCGGCCTGGGCGGCGGCAAGCGGCGCGCCGGAGGTGGAGACGTACGCGGAAGATCCTGCAACGGCAAGGGGCAAAGTGGCGAGGAACTGGCGACGGCGCAAGTGGTTCTCCTCCGAAGGGGATGGAGTGAGTTTAGAACAGGTGGAGCTCGCGGGAACAAGCCAGGGAGGGAGTCCGTAAAAGCGCAGCGGCCTGACGTCGGGGTCGATGCCGCAGGCGCGCGGGCGCTAAGAAAAGGGGATCGGCCAGGGCCGATCCCCCAGGGGTTGCCGCGGCGTCCGCTTAGAACTGGAAGCGGGCGGCAAACTGGAGCTGGCGCGAGGAGCCGGCATCGCCGACGGCCACGCGGGTGGAGGAGATCTGACCGAAGGTACTGGTGGAGGCGCCGGTGGCGCTCAGGTTGGGGTTGCCGAAGTTGACGTGGTTGAGCAGGTCGAAGGCGTCGATGCGCAACACGAAGGCCATCTTCTCAGCGATGGGAGTGGTTTTCTCGAGAGAGAGGTCGGTGTCCTCGAATCCCGGGCCCGAGAGGGCGTTGCGGGGCAGGTTACCGAAACCGGTGGGCTGGGCATAGAAGGAGCAGCCGGTGACGACGGTGGAGCAGGCGGTTCCGCTGATGAACTTCACGTTGCCGTTGGCGAGGATGGGGCCCTTGCCGGTGCTGTAGGGACCGATTTGGGTCGGCCGGATGTCGCCGACGCCGTTCCAGGTTGAGGTGGTGAGGACGTTGAGGGGATTGCCGGTCTGGAGCTGGGTGATGTTGGCGAGCAGCCAGCCATCGACCAGGCGATTGCCGTGGAAGGGCAGGTTCCAGGTGCCGGAGAAGACGAAGTGGTCGCGGGCGTCGAAGTCGGAGCGGCCGTAGTTGCCCTTCGGGTCGAAGTTATTCTGCAGGTTATAGCCGCCCTGGGAGCCGAGGGAGTTGAGGTCCATGGACCTGGACCAGGTGTAAGTGGAGTTGAGCTCGATGCCGTGAGAGAGCGCCTTGCGGACAGTAAACCAGAAGGCGTTGTAATTGGAGAGCGAGTCGGAATCGACGTAGCCGATGTTGCCGAGGGCGGAACCGGGCCGGATGGAGCTCGAAGCGGAGAGCTTGGTATAGGGGCGGGTAGGCGTGGTTACGCCGCCGGGATAGATGTACTGGTTGATATCGCGCTCGATGCGGAGGTGCTTGCCCTCCGAACCCATATAGCCAATCTCGAAGATGGTGCCCCAGCCCACCTGATGCTGAAGGTTGAGGTTATAGGTCTCGGTATAAGCATTGGCGAGGTTGGGATTGATGGCGCTGGGGGCGAGGCCGGAGGCCGCGGCGGTGGTGTACAGAGTGCCGACGGCCAGCGCTCCGGTTTCGCTGACGGGATTGGCGTTGGGGGGATTGCCGGCGAGTCCGGTGACGGCGTCGGTAACCGGCTCATCGACCATGTAGCCGTAGCCGCCGCGGAGAACGGTTTCGTTATTGCCGCGGAGATCCCAGATGAAGCCGACGCGGGGCTCGTAGTTGAAATTCTGCTTGTAGGGCTGGCTGACGGGGGTGAGGACGTCGTTGGCGGCGTCGAAGTTGACGAAGCGGCCGCCGCCCTCGGTGGGCGAGGCGTTCCACTCGAAGCGGAGGCCGAGCACGGCCTGGAAGCGCTGGGTGATCTTGTAATTGTCGGTGACGAAGGCGCCGACTTCGTTTTCAAAGACGCGGCTGGTGACCTGGGTGGGGGTCACGCTGAAGGAACTGGCGATGCCGTTGATGAAGTTGGCGGTGGAGCTGAAAGCGAGAGTGCCGGGGGTCTGCGAGAAGCTGTCGCTGATGAAGCGGCGGTACTCGCCGCCGGCTTTCACGATGTGCTTGCCGTGCGTCCAGGAAAGGGTGTCGGAAAAGATGCCGGTGGTATCGAAGCGGCCCTGGGGGAACCCGGAGGGCCCACCGAAGTTGAGGCCGATGTCGGAGACGGTGATCTGGGGGAGCGCCTGGTTATAGGTGACGCCGTTCTGGATGCCGTAGCTGAGGGGATTCTCCGGGGTATTGGGCACGAAGGCGATGGCGATGCGGTTGTAGCCGAGGCGAGCCTCGTTGACGAGGTTGGGGGCGAAGACATGGACCTCGTTGAGGGTGCCGATCTGGCGGTGGGCGCCGCGGTGATCGCCGAAGCCGGGAATGGTGTTGCCCTGCAGGTTGGGCTCGGTGCGCTTGTCCTGCTGCCAGGCGTAGTAGAGGTGCAGGGTATCGGCGGGGGAGAAGGTGTGGAGCAGGTCGCCGGAGAACTGGTCGATGCGGACCGGGCCAGGCTCGGAACTCTGGTAGACGGTGCCGGTGGAGTTATTGCCGGCGGGAATCAGGTTGATGAGCTGGGCGTAAGCAGGGCCGGCCGGGCTGGAGGCGAAGGCGGTGCGCTGCGCGGGGCTGAGCACGTTGCTGTTGAAGAGCAGAGCCTGCGACTGGCGGAGGCCTTCGTAGCTGAGGAAGAAGAAGGTGTGATTTTTCCACACGGGGCCGCCGACGTCGGAGCCGAAATCGTTGCGGATGAATTCATTCTGGCGGGTGGGCTTGCGGTTGAAGAAGTTGCGCGCGTCGAAGTAGTTGTTGCGCAGGTAGTCGAAGGCTTCGCCATGGAAGGCGTTGGTGCCGGAGCGGGTGGCGACGTTGACGATGGAGCCGGAAGCGTGGCCGTACTCGGCGGAATAGGTGGAGTTGGAGATGCGGAACTCGGCAGTGGTGTTGATGGAGGGCTGGAAGGTGATCTGGTTCTGGGAGGCGTCGTTGAGGTTGACGCCGTTGATCATGAAGTTGGCGGAGTCTTCGCGCTGGCCGCTGGTGATGTAGGAATTGGCGCCGAGTCCGCGGCTGGCGGCGGTGAGGCTGCCGGTGACGGGGGGGACGACGGTGCCGGGGACGAGATTGGTGAGGTCGAGGAAGTGGCGGCCGTTGAGAGGTATTTCCTGAACGGTTTTCTCATCGATGGACTGGCCGACGGTCGCGGTCTGGGCCTCGAGAATGGGCGCGGTGGACTGGACGGTGACGACTTCACCGGCGGAGGCGATGGCGAGGCGCGCATTCACGGTCACGCTCTGATCGACCAGCAGGGTGACGGAGGGGACCTTATAGGCGGCGAAACCGGAGGCCTGAACGGTGACAGAGTAGTTGCCGGGCTGGAGGGAGGCGACCGAGTAGCTGCCGGCCGAGTCGCTTCGCGTGGCGCGATCGGTGCCGGTGGCAAGATTGTGGACGGTAACCTTTGCACCGGGCACCACGGCGCCGGAGGGATCGGTGACGGTTCCGGAGAGGTTGGCGGTGGACTGAGCGGCGGCGGGAACAGAGCCGGCGACGAGCGCGGCCAGCAACAGAGACAGCGAGAGTGCGATCCTGCGGAAATGCGTCATGATGTCCTCCAAAAGAAAAGGTGGAACTCTGGGTCTATCGTTGTGGGCGTTTCACAAGCCGTCGGAGGGAATCCGAGGCGCAACCGTCTGGGGTATAAGGTCGCTCACCCGTTGAGACCTTGTGGGGAAGGAAACTCTCTTGTGAGCCTGATTGTTTCTCTTTTGTAACACGGAACCGAACGCTTCGCGAAACGGGGGGCGGCGAAAAGTGCAGGGGAAGCGGCGAGCGTAAGAGATCCGTCATCGATGATTCGCCGAATGTTCGCAGGCCCAGCCGGGTGCTGGCCGCACGGGCGGGCGCGCGTCGCGCAGGAGTCGGGGCCTGAGGTGGACGGTACGGAAGTAATGGATGGGGGAACGGCGGGCGCTGGTTGAGGGTTTCATGCGGGCGCAGCGGCGCTAGATTGGGGCCATGAGCCTGTCACGAAGGGGATTTGTGCAGTTGGCGGGGGCCGGGTTACTGGCGCAGACGCCGTTTCTGCGGGGCGGTGTTGCGGCGGATGTTGGGGACGCGAAGCGTGGGATCGGCGATGCAGCGGCGGGGTCGCGGGTGCAGACGGGAGCGGCGAAGGTTGCGCTGATTCACGGCGAGGACCGGCGGAAGAACGTGCACGACGCGCTGGCGGCGATCGACGACCAGATTCGGCCGCTGCTGGCGCGGCGGAAAAAGGTGGTCATCAAGCCGAATAATGTTTCGACGAGCAATCAACTGGCGGCGACGCACAGGGATGCGCTGGAAGGGATTCTGGATTACCTGGAGCCGCGGTTTCACGGGACGGTGACGATCGCGGAGGCGTCGGCGGGCGACACCCTGGAGGGGTTCGAGCATTTCCATTACGACGAGCTGGCGCGGGAGCGGCGCGCGCAGCGGGTGACTCTCGTGGATCTGAACCGCGAGGGGACGTACGAGACGGTAGCGGTGCTGGATGCCGATCTGCATGTGGCCCAGGTACGGCTGGCGGCGCGGGTGCTCGATGCGGAGACGTTTGTGATCTCAAGCGCGATGCTGAAGACGCACAATACCGTGGTGGCGACGATGAGCGTGAAGAATGTGGTGCTGGGGTCGCCGCTGCACAGCCCGCCGGGCGAGTTGTTCTGGAGCGACAAGCGGAAGTTCCACGTAGGCGTGCGGCAGACGCACTACAACATGCTGGTGACGGCGGAGCGGCTGCGGCCGCAGTGGGGCGTGGCGCTGATCGACGGATTCGAAGGGATGGAGGGGAACGGGCCGGGAAACGGGACGCCGGTTCCCTCGCATGTGGCGATTGCCTCGACGGACTTCATCGCGGCGGACCGGGTGGGGCTGGAAGTGATGGGGATCAATCCGGACTGGGTGGGGTATCTGGGCTACTGCGGGCAGTCAGGGGTGGGGACGTACGACCTGGGGAAGATCAGCGTGGTGGGAGCGAAGATCGCGGAGGTGACGCGGAAGTACCAGCTGCATCCGGACCTTCAGCGGGAGCTGGAGTGGATGGGACCGCTCGAGGTGGGGTCGCCGAAGGTGGGGACGCTGGAGGAGCGGCACATCGGCTCGGTTTATGGATAGGGGCGGGGGGCAGTCAACAGTGCTCGGTGCACAGGGCTCAGTGCTCGGCGGTCGGCCCGCGCGGCTTGGCCTGCTGCTAAGTCATTCAAAACAAGAAACTGAAGCCGAGTTGTGACGTTACAGTGGCGTATTGAGACTACCGTCTCGGGGAGGAATGGGTGAATCTCGCGGGCAACGGCGGCGAGGTTCGGCCTCTCAAGTCCCCACGAGCTGTTGTCCGGATCGGGCTGCCGCGCAATCCAAATCAGTCCCTTTCCGGAGGATCAGTATGCATCGTACGCACGCCATCCGAGCTCAGCTGCGCGGGCTGGGTTCAGTCGCCCTGACGGGATTTCTTGTCTCCATGCTGGCCACGACTCAGACGTTTGCGCAGAGCGCGACGCTGAGCGCGCGGGCAGAGACGCAAACCAGGACGCCCATCACCGTTCCCCAGAACATGGAAATGATCACGGAAGGGGCGGCGAACCAGCCTGCCTCTTCGAACAGCACCGTAGCGGAACTGGATCTGCCGTCGGCGCCGGCACCGGTAGCGGACGCGACGCCGGGGCAGCAAAGCCAGAAGCTGACGAGCTCTTCGTCGTCCAACGACCACAAAGTAAAAAGGCCGGGGCAGCTGGCGGTGGCCATCATCGGCTGCGGGTTGATGGGATTCGGGAGCTACATTTATGCGGAAAACGGCAGCGCAGCAGGGAGGGCCGTGTTCGGCTCGATCTTTTTCGCGCCCGGAGCCGTGATGGCAGCGTTCGGATTCCACTTCGCATTCAAGCCGAAGAATCAGTAACCCGCCAGCGCCCCATCCAGGACGGGCGGGTACGAAGAAGCTTTTCGGGGGTTTCGCGCGGGTGAGCGGGACCCCTCTTTCTTCCCTGCTCTGCGCGGCGGCTCTGAGGAGATTCATCTTCCATGTTTCCCGAGGCATACGCGATGGGGGCTGCCGTGCCGATTGCGGCGCGTGGTAAGATCATCGAACTTCCCCACATCAGGCGCAGTATGCCGGGCACCAACGAGAGCCAAGCTGCCTCCCGCGCGCCGAATCCGCGCGCTCAGGAAATCCGCGCGTACGCGCGGGAACTGCTGAGCGGACCGCAGTTTGCGGCTTCGGGACGGCGCGGGCAACTGCTGCAGTACCTGGTGCAGCACACCCTGGCGGGCGACGCCGATAAGGTCAACGAATATGGGATCGGGCTGGAGGTGTTCCAGAAGCCGACGTCGTTCGATCCGCGGATCGAGTCGGTGGTGCGAACGGAGTTCAGCCGGCTGCGCCAGCGGCTGAAGGAGTACTACGCCGAGGAAGGGCGGAACGACCGGATCGCCATCGATTTTCCGCCGCGCAGTTATG
>JBAUGH010000402.1:0-2185 GCA_049679565.1 Acidobacteriaceae bacterium | reverse complement strand
GCTTACGACTCCGCCATCGCTGCCGCGCAAAGCAGCGGCGATACGCGGATGCAACTGCAGGCGCTGCTGGGCAAAGCGCGGATCTTTCTCTATAACTCGGGAGACTACCAGGCCGGACTCAGAACCTCGATGGAGGCCATGATGCTGGTGAGGTCATGGAACAGCACGCAGGAGCCACCCGAGGATAGGGCGCTCGAAGCCTTCGCCTGGAAAGGGCTGGCGTCGGCCGATTCGTTCCTCGCGCGCTACCCGGAGATGCTCGCGGCCACGAATCGCTCGCTGGCCCTTTATGAAGATCTGGGCGATTTGTATTGGCAGGGCATCCTCAGGGGAAATGCAGCCAGCGTATACCTGGAAACCGGGGACATGCAGCACGCGCTCTCCTTCGCAGAAGGAGCGCTGGACATCGCGCGCCAGCTTTCCGACGAGGGTGGCGTTGCCTTCACGGAGGCCACGCTGGCGGCGATCCATCAGGAGCGCGGCGAGTATCAGGCAGCCTTCGATGCGGACGAAGCCGCCCTGAGGGTGATGCGTCCGGCCACGAATGCGGACGAGGAAGGCCAGGTGTGGATGAATCTGGCCGAACTCTACGACGAGCTGAACGACCCCGAGCGGGAAGGAGATGCGCTGCGCCAGTCGCTGCCGCTGCTCCGCCGGTCCGGAGATACGGCGAACGAAAGCACCGCATTGCGCGATCTGGCCTCGCTGGATTTGCATCAGCACGATCTTAAGGACGCCGCGGCCTCCCTGGACAAAGCGATGCAGATCGCGGCATCGCACGGGCTGGCTCGCGAACAGGCTCTGGTGTGGCTGGGCAAAGCGGAGTTGCTGGCAGCGGAGCAGAAGACGCCGGAGGCGCTGGCGGCGATCCGGTCCGGGCAGGCGCTGGCGGCGAAGGTCAGTGAGGTGGCGACCTCGGGTTTGCTGGCGCAGGAAGAGGGCGATCTGGAAGCGCGCGGCAGCGGCGACGCGCTGGCGCGGGCAGCCTACGGAAAGGCGGAATCGATCTGGTCGGGGATTCCCAACCTTGAACGCGCCGCCCTGGCCCGAGCCAGCATCGCGCGGCTGGAATTCCGCTCCGGCAACCTGCGCATGGCTCACAGCGACATTCTGCTGGCGCTCGATGGTTTCGAAGCGTCGCGGAGAAATATCGGCGGCCGCTCCTTGCGCGAGTCGTACTTCGCGGCGGTTCACGACTTTTACGATCTCGCGGTGACCATCGACCTGGATCGAGCGAAGACCGATCCGGCTGCCGCCGAAGAAGCATGGCAGATAGCAGAGCGGGCTCGCGCACGCTCGCTGATGGATGCGATCCGCGCCTCCAGCGCCTTTTCGACACGCGACGTTCCCCGCGATCTGATCGAACGGAGCGCCGGCCTCGAGCAACATATCGCATCGCTGCAGAGAACGATTGCCAGGCTGCAGGGAACGAGCGCTGACGGGACCGCCGTGCAACAGGCCGCGGATCAGCTGCACGCGCTGGTCCTGCAGGCGGAGGACACGGAGTCGCGGGAGCGCGAGCTTTCTGCGCCGTCGCTGTTCGCGACCGGCATGCATCCGCCGACCCTTTCCGCGGTGCGCTCCAGGCTGCTTTCGCCGGATGCGGCGCTGCTGGAGTACTGGGTCGGCCGGCAGGACGTCGAGTTATGGGTCATCACCGCGGATTCCATGCGCAGCGTTCGCCTGTGCCGCGCGTCGACACTGCAGGCCGGCGTGCGCACCTATCGGCGGGCGCTGCTGGCACGCGAGGAGTTCCCCCCTAACGAGAGCTTTCAGGAACAGAGAACACGCATCGAGCGCGCGGACACCGCTCTGGCGCGGCAGGCTGCTGTGCTGGAGCGCATTCTGCTTCCGCTACATCTGCCCGAGGCCGTTCACCGGCTCATCGTCGTACCCGACGGGGAACTGGCGTCGGTTCCGTTTCCGGCGCTGCGGACGAGTGCGGGCGATTACCTGATCGGACATTACGAGATGCTCGAGGAGCCATCGGCGTCGGTAGCGATGGAACTGTTCGCGCGGCCGGCTCCGGCCGCGCGGCAGGACCGGATCGCGGTTTTTGCGGACCCGGTATACAACGCGTTCGATCCCCGACTGACGGAGGCCGGGCATCGCGCTGAGGCAGTCCGCTCCCTGGTCCGCTCGGCAGCCGGGCCGCAGCCGGGCGTGCTTCGGGCCAGCTTTGATC
>JBAUGH010000401.1:0-2770 GCA_049679565.1 Acidobacteriaceae bacterium | reverse complement strand
GCGGATGACCATGACGATCCTCCCTGGCGGGATTGAGGAGCGAAGGGCCCGGCGGTTGCCGGGTGAGAAGCATTATAGGACGGGCGGGCCGGGACCTGGGTTGCAGGAATGTAACAGAAGAGAGCGGGTATTCTGACAACGAGCTATGTGGAATGAACTGCTGTTTTTAGGATGGAACTGGTTTTTCGCAGGCCTGCGGGACAAGTACGTCCTGGATCTGCAGGACTTTCTGCACGATAAGTTGCCCAAGCTGATCGGGGTAGCGGTGATCGCGTGGGTGCTGATGCGCATCCTGAAGCTGATCACGAATCATATTCTGCGGATTGCGGAGCGGTCGTCGAGCGGCGCGCTGGGGCACTACGGGCAGGTGCGGACGCTGACGTCGGTGATCCGGGCGACGGGGCTGACGGTTATCGGATTCCTGGCAATGCTGCAGGTGCTGCCGATTCTGGGATTCAACCTGGGGCCGCTGCTGACCAGCGCGGGCGTGGCAGGCGTGGCGATCGGCCTCGCGGCGCAGAACATTGTGAAGGACTGCTTCAACGGATTCCTGATCCTGATCGACGACCAGTTCAATGTGGGCGACGTGGTGAACATCGCGGGGGTGAGCGGCACGGTGGAGATGATGACGCTCAGGCGGACGCAGGTGCGGGGGGGCGACGGCACGCTGTACATCGTGCCCAACTCGCAGATCACTACGGTGGCGAACCTGACGCGGGACTATTCGCTGGCGACGATCAACGTGTCGGTGGATTTTTCGGCGAATCCGGACGAGGTGATGGCGGTGCTGAAGGACGCGGCGATGAGCGTGCGCAGCGATCCGAAGTACAAGGACGTGTATCTGGCCGATCCAACGCTGCTGGGCGTGGATGGGATCAAGGGATCGCAGGTGATCTATCCGGTGCAGCTGAAGACGAAGCCGAACCAGCAGTGGGCGGCGCAGCGGGAGACGCAGCGGCGGATCCGGCTGGCGCTGGAGGAGCATGGGATGCTGCCGGGCGATCCGCTGCGGGTGTTCAGCAGGAGCAGCGGAAAGCGGTCAGCGGACAGCGGACAGGAAGGCGGCGGCGGGGCAGGAGCCGTGACGCATCCGGAGGCGGAAGCGCCGGCGAAGGCGACGGAAGTGAATCCGTTCTCGGGGGAGAGCCAGGAGCGGAGCTAAGAGCCAGCTAAATGCCAGCTAGAAGCTAGTTAGGGGCCGGCGAAAGCCGGAGTTGGGAGCTCAGCGTTCGGGGGCGGTGCTGGTCGGGTGGGGCGAAATCGACAACGATCGGATGAAGGGCCGCGCCGGGGCGGCGATGCGGACTGCCACGGCAGCGCGGAGCGGGAAGGGCCGCTGAAACGCGCGCCAGAGGGCGGCCGAGCGGCGGCGGCTGGGAGCGTAGAGGGACGAGACCATAGCGGACCTCCCGGAATGACGGCGGCTGCGGCGTTCGGCGCAGAGGGCGGACACTCTCAAAAGAGATATCGGAGAAAACCGCCGGGAGATCAGCCGGTTGGGGAGGAAATTTCGTCGTACGTAAGGTTTTCGGCGGTGCTGCCGGTTTCGCGGCGCCACTGGTCGAAGAGTCGTCCATAGCTGAGGGTGATGAATTTTTTTGGGTCGATGCCGAGCTTGTGGCCGGTTGCGTCGATCCAGTCGGAAGGGCCTTCGAGCTCGGCGTAGACGCCGATGGGGGTTTCGTCGAGGACGCAGTGGCCGGTCGCGTCGGCGAACTCGGTGCGGTACTTCTCGTAAACGAAGGCGGGCGCGAACCCCAGCTGGGAAAAAATGTGGCCGATGGCCTCGCCGTTTTTGACTTCGGTCTCGGTTTCTTCGCGGTGCTTGTGGCGGGCGGCGGGATCGTTGTTCTGGGGAAGACATTTGTGGGTGACGATCCAGCGATCGCCGTAGCGGCGGACGCGGAGGATGGTTTGTTTCGCGCGGAGCCGGCGGTCGGGCGTGTCGTAGAGGATGTTGCGCTCGAAGGTGCGGGGGGTTTCCTCGTGGAAGCCGGCTCGGTGCAGGGCGCGGCGGAGGGCCTCGGGGTCGGGGACGGGGAATTTGACCTCGATTTCGGTAGCCATGAGAACAGGGTATAGCGTGCAGGAACAGCTGGGAGGCGGGAGCCGGGAGGAAAAGCCTGTACCCGGTAGCATACGGGTGGAGGATGGGTGCGCGTGGAGACGTTGCGGTTGAAGGTGAATGCGGGGGATTTGGAGAGCGAAGCGGCGCGGGAGGCGATTGCCCGGGCGGCGGGGATTCTGCGCGCCGGGGGAACGGTGGCGTTTCCGACGGAGACGGTGTACGGGCTGGGCGCGAACGCGCTGGATGCGGAAGCCGTGAAGAAGATTTTTGCGGCGAAGGAGCGGCCGGGTTGGGATCCGCTGATTGTGCACGTGGGCAGGCGGGCGCTGGTGACGGCGGTGGCGGAGGAAGTGAGTCAGGACGCGCATCGCCTGATGGAGGCGTTCTGGCCGGGGCCTCTGACGCTGCTGGTGCCGAGGCATCCGCGGATACCGGCGCTGGTGACGGCGGGGCTGGAACGGGTGGGAGTGCGGATGCCTGCGCATCCGGTGGCGGCGGCGCTGCTGCGGGCGGCGGGCGTGCCGGTGGCGGCTCCCAGCGCGAACCGATTTGGACGGGCGAGCGCAACGACGGCCGAGCACGTGGCCGAGGATCTGGCAGGACGGATCGACGCGAGTCTGGATGGCGGGGAGACGACGCACGGGGTCGAGTCGACGGTGGTGGAGGCGCGGGAAGACGGGTGCGTGGTGTATCGGCCAGGAG
>JBAUGH010000400.1:0-4901 GCA_049679565.1 Acidobacteriaceae bacterium | reverse complement strand
GCGGTTTCTTAGCCGTACCTCGAGGGAATGGTGATGAAGTTTGGTTTCTGTGCCGCTGCGGCTCTCGCGGTCTGTTTAACAAGCGGGTGCAGCGGCGGAGGGTCGGGCTCTTCCGGGGGTGGCGGGGGCGGCACCGCAACCACCCCGGACATGGGGAGCCTGACCGCGATGAGCGACAGCGATTCGTACACGCTGACGAACGCGAGCAGTGGGATGGTCCTGAGCATTGCCGGCGCCAGCCAGACGGCAGGGGCCAGCGTCGCGCAGGAATCCGCGGCCGGCGCGGGAGCGGAGATCGACTGGCATTTCATTCCCATGAACAACAACCAGTACAACGTGGAGAACATGCTCACCCACCAGGTCATGGGCGTGAGCAATGCCTCCACATCGGCCGGTGCGCAGGTTCTGCAGTGGGCGGACAACGGAACCAACGATCACCTCTGGCAGTTCTATGTGCTCTCGGACGGGAATTATCTGATCGAGAACGTGAACAGCAGCCTGTATCTCGAGGTGAATTCTTCCGGCGGGATCGATCAGGGGGCGCGCGCCGCGAGCGGCTCGGCACAGGAATGGAAGCCGGCCTCGACGGGGAATGCGGCTTATCCCGCGCCTGCGACGATCAGCGTCGCTTATACCGCTCCCGACTCCGACACAATTGGCATTCACGACCCATCGATCGTGGCGGCCGGGGCGACCTATGACCTCTTCTCGACGCACGGCCTGCTTCACGAACATCAGTCCACCGACCTTGCGAATTTCGCCGATGGCGGTTTCGCTTTGGCATCCCTGCCGGCGTGGGCTACGCCATACACCGGCGGCAGCGGCGATCTCTGGGCGCCGGATGCCTCCGTGCACAATGGCGAGTACTGGCTCTACTATGCGGCCTCCACCTTCGGCAGCAGCAACTCGGCCATCGGCCTGGCCATGAGCCCCACCGGGCAGCCCGGCAGCTTCGTGGATTCCGGTGCGCCGGTTTACACGTCGTCCAATTGTCCTGGCTCCAACGCCATCGATCCCACCTCGGTGATCGACGGATCGGGGAACGCGTGGCTGGCCTTCGGCTCGTGGTCGAACGGGATTCAAATCGTGCCGGTCAACAACAACACGGGCGTTCCCTCGGGCACGGCCTGTACGCAACTGGCGTATCGTCCGTCGGGCACGGGCATTGAGGGATCAGCCGTGCTGCAACACGGCGGGTATTTCTACCTCTTTGCCTCCATCGATACGTGCTGCAACGGAGTCACGAGCACCTACCGCATCATCGTGGGACGGGCGACAGCGGTAACGGGTCCGTACACCGATCGGGGTGGTCTCGCCCTGACGCAGGGCGGGGGGACCATCCTGTTGAGCGCGCACAGCAACATCAACGGCCCCGGTGGGGAGAGCGTGGTCTCCGACAGCAGCGGACCCTTGCTGGTCTACCACTACTACGACGGAAACAACAGCGGCGATCCTGCACTCGGGGTCAACCGGCTTGGCTGGACGACGGACGGATGGCCCTATGTTGAGTAACCATCGGAGAGCAGGAGATGGACGACGGCACAGTTCGAACGAAATTGGAGGAGGCATGGTCAGCGGCGCGCCCCACATTGCGGTGATGCAGCAACGGAATGTCGGCGAAAGCAGCGGCACGCCCCGATTCCGGCGATGGATCGTTGCCGCTGCTTTGGCTGCAGGAGTCGCTCTTTGCGGCGCGCTGCTGGCGCAGGAGCCGCAGGCCTTCCAGCTCTCCGGGGATTACTGGGGAACCCACGATCCTTCGATCATCAAAGAGGGAAATACCTGGTACGTGTTTGCCACCGGCAAAGCTCGCGATGGCGGGCAGTTCCAGATTCGCTGTTCGACCGATCTCCAGGCGTGGAAGCTGTGCGGGCATGTATTCGATCAGATTCCGGAGTGGATTCAGAAGGACAGTCCGGGAACCAAAGAGCTGTGGGCGCCCGATATTTCCTGTGAGAAGGGGGAATACCGGCTGTACTACGCGTACTCGCTCTTCGGGAAAAACACGTCGGGGATCGCGCTGGCCACCAACAAGACCCTCGACCGGTCCAGTCCCGACTATCGCTGGGTGGACCGGGGTCTGGTTCTGCGCTCCACAAGCGCCGACGACTACAACGCGATCGACCCGAATTTTGTCCTCGACGAGCATCATCATGCCTGGCTGGTCTTCGGCAGCTTCTGGAGCGGGATCAAACTGCGGCGGCTGAACGACCGGACAGGCCTGGGCGGCGATGCAAAGCTCTATTCGCTGGCCACCCGGAGGCCGCCGGAACATCCGGCGCCGGCCCCTGCGGGACTGCCTCCCAACTGGGAGGCCATCGAAGCCCCCTTCATCGTCCACCATGGCGGCTATTACTACCTGTTCGTCTCCTGGGATCTTTGCTGCCGCGGAATCCATAGCACTTATCGAACCATGGTTGGCAGGTCGACGCGAGTTACCGGTCCCTATGTGGACGACCAGGGTGTGCCGATGATGCAGGGAGGAGGAACGCCGCTGCTGAGCGCGAACAGCCGCTGGCTGGGTCCGGGCGGCGAGTCGGTGCTGATGCAGCCAGGAGGTCCCGATCTGATCGTGTTCCACGCCTATGACGCTCACACCGGATTTCCGGCGTTGCAGGTTTCAACCCTGGTGTGGCGCGATGGCTGGCCGCACGCTGTGCTCAGCTACGATCCCTAGAATCATTTTCGGAATGCGCCGTCGGCGATTTGGGCTTTCCTGAAACTCAATCCGTGCCGACTGACGATGGTTGGGGCCGGGGCACTCCCTGGCTTCGGGTGTGCCCGCCGCGTGAGGGAAGGCAATCGACGCTCCCCTCATTCGTTCGGCAAATCGCTGGATGCCTGCGCCCTTACCTGCGCGAGACCGAAACCGTAAACTCAGCCTCACTCGACTGTGGAGCGTCAGCACTTCGGATCAGCATCAGAACCTGTGATTCCGCAGGGACGCCCGCAAACGTGGAGGGGGCAAGACGGAAGCTCGCCACCTCCCGGCCGTCGATCTCTTTCAGGCGCCCATCCTGTTGCGTGGTGCTCAGAATTCTGCCGCTCTTGCTGATCGAGAGGAGAAAGCTCTGCGCCTGCGTCGGAGAAGGAACAACCCACTGTACGAGGATCGCGCGCGTGGCAGGGAGCAGGTCGAGGGCGGGTCCTCCCGGCCCGCGGGCCACATCCGCAGCGAGCACCAGGACCGCGGTTGTATCGCCTTCGGCGCCACCAGAAGTGGAAGGCTGTCCGGTATTTCCTCCCGGCGTTGCCTTGCGGGCCATCCTCGACAAACCGCTCTGGGTGTGTAGACGCGAAGCGATAAACCGTCCTCCCGCGACGCAGATTGCAAGGGCCGCGGCAGCGATCGCCCAGCGAAGCCACGGACGAGCAGTTCTTCGCCCGGTCTTCAATCCTGCGGGGAGGCGCGGTTCGTTGATCGCGCGCTCCAGCGATGGCCGTTGCCCGAGCCGCTCCGGCGAAAACGCCGCCTCGGTCCGTCGGCGTTCGTCGTCCGCCATGCGGCCGGCATGGTAGTCCTCGATCAGATCGAACTCGGCTTCCTGGAGCTGATCGGAGAAATCCTGATCGGTGAGCAGGCGCTCATCCATGGCCTGCCGCTCATCGGATGAGAGCTCCTCCAGAAGGTAGGCAAGCAACAGCGAACGTGCGGCGGAGGAATCGTTCATAGGAGCCTTCTCTCCTGAGTGATGGCCGGCTTGGATCCATCACGCCGTGACATCCGAGCGAGGTGCGCCGAGGTGCACTCTTCCAGCAGCCGCCGCAGCCGCAGGGCCCGATTGCGCAGAGCGTTGAGGGCGATCCCCAGTTCTCCAGCGAGCTGTTGCCGATTCCGGATCCGCCCGCTCGCGTCGCCGGTATAGTACCGCTCAAGAAAGAGCCGGTTGTCCGCGCTCAGGCTTTCGAGGCAGCGCGACAGCGCCTCTTCGCGGCTTTCTCGCGCCTGGTTGCGAGAGAGGTGATCGGCGCCCTCGCGCCGGAGCCAGAAAAGCATTCTCTGTTCCCGCAGCTGACGCGCTCCATGTTCGTGCACCAGCATGCGCGCGATGCCGGCGGCAAACTTGCCCGGGTCGACGATCGGTTCTCCGGCCGCGATTTTGCCGGCCAGCCGATCGAGCGCGGTATCGGCCAGATCCTCAGGAGTGAAACAACGATTCCACTCGAAGAAACGGATCAGCCGCACGCGCAGGTTCTCATACGCCGCGCCCGGCTCCCCGGAATTTCTACCCAGAGCTTCCAGCAAAGCCTGCAGCGACGCTTGATCGAGAGGTTGGGGCATCGGCTCGCGGTCGTTATGGCTTCCCGGATTTGGAGAGCGCGTTGCCGATCGTCGCGCCGCCATCTCCTTCTACGACGTATCCAGCCCAATCATACGGCGGCCGATGCAGCTCGACCATCTTCAGCTGGGCCGATCGCAGTGCGCCGGCAATGCTGAGATGGCGCTCGAGCAGAGCCTGGTAAAACCACGGAATCATCTCGCCCGCCGCCCGGTCGTCAACCGACCACAGTGCCCCGATCACTCCCGAAGCTCCTGAGGACAGGAACGCCTGCGCCAGTCCGGAGATGCCTTCGCCCGGAATCGACTTGCCGCTGGCCGTGCGGCAGCCGCTCAACACCACCAGCGATACCGGCATGGGCGTGCGGTAAATGTCGTGCAGCCACAGAACGCCGTCCTGCCGGTTTCCCTGGGCGTCGACTGTGGAAAGCACAATGCCTGAGAGTTCCGGATGAGTGGAGTTCACGATGGCATGAGTAGCGAAGTGGGCGATGGCGAAGTCGTTCCACGGCAGCTGCATCGCCCTTTGCGGGGTCGCCTGAAATCCCAGGTACGAGCTCACCCGCGCCTGACCGGCGATCGATGCAATCGCGCGCGCTTCCATGGACGAGGCATTCAGCCG
>JBAUGH010000399.1:0-4490 GCA_049679565.1 Acidobacteriaceae bacterium | reverse complement strand
GAGAATGATCCCGCCATGGCCGCCGAGGCGGCGAAAGAGATAAGCGATGGCGTCGGGGGCGACCTGTTCGGGAGAGCCGCCGGCGAGGACATGGTCGGTGGCCCACTTGCCGAGGACCAGCTTCATGATGGGCTCGCCCCATCCGGTGAGGGAGACGGCGGCTGAGGCGTTGTCTGCATAGCAGCCGCAGCCGATGAGGGAAGAGTCGCCGACGCGGCCGGGATCTTTGTTCAGGGTGCCCCCGGTGGAAGTGGCGGCGGCGAGGCGGCCTTCGGCGTCGAGGGCGACCGCACCAACGGTATCGTGGGAAGTCTCACCGAACTCGGCCGGCGGGTGGCCGGAGAAAGTGCGGTCGGGGGAGCCGGCCTGTTCGCGGGCCTGGGCTTGGGCGAGCCGGCGGCGCTCGCGGTCGAGGACCAGCTCAGCGTTGTCGATCAGGGGCATGCCCTGGGACTGGGCGAAGGCTTCGGCGCCGGGGCCGACGAAGTACACATGAGGGCTTTTGTCGAGGACGAGGCGAGCTGCCCGGATGGGGTTGCGGATGCGCTCGACGCAGGCCACGCCGCCGGCGCGGAGGGTGGCGCCGTCCATCAGGAGGGCATCGAGCTGGACGCGCCCGTCGCGGGTAAGGAAGCTGCCGCGTCCGGCGTCGAAGGCGGGATCGTTTTCCAGCTGGACGACGGCGGCCTCGACGGCATCGAGGGCGGAGCCGCCGCGGTCGAGGATGCGCCAGCCTTCCTGGAGGGCGTCGAAAACACCTTGTTCATGGGCGTCGAGCTGGCCGGCGGGGATGTCCCAGGCGCCGCCGTGGATCAGGAGAATGGGGGATCGCGTCATAGAGGGAGCGGAAAGAGGGATTGTATCCGTTTGGGACGGGAGCGGGCGTGGCGGAAATTTAGCCGGTTCCGGCATCATCTTCGCCGCTGCCGCGCCGATAAGGCGGATATGGCAGGGGGAGCGAACATTCTGCGGTGGGAAGACCCGACGGTGCGCCGTCAGGAGTCGACCGAGGCGCCGCGGCGCGGGGACGCGAGCGATGTGGAGATTGTGCTGCCGGGCCGGGGTCTGCAGTATCCGGGCCAGGTTACGAAACTGAGCGTGGGCGGGTGTGTGATCGAGACGAAGTGCCGTCTGGAAGCGGGCACCGCGGTCGAAGTGTGGCTGCGGACCGAAGGTTTGCCGTTGCGGGTGGCGGGGACTCTGGTGGAGCGGACGGAGCGAGGGGTGGAATTTACGTTTCATCCCATGCCGGGAAGGAAGCAGGACCAGATTGCCGGATTGTGCAGGGAACTGGGGCTGGAGGGCGCAACGGGAGTGCAGCGGTAACGGCGGCTGCGGCGGAACCTTCCGGTTCGCGGGGCCGCGGTCAGAATCCGCGTTTAACGGCGAGATAGGGGATCATGCAGATCTCCATAAGTCCGGGAAGGGGGTCGTCGAGGGAGAAGACGGCTTCTTCGGGACGGCCGCGCAGGGAAGACCAGTAGCCGGCGAGACTGACGTCTCGGTGGAGCATGGCGACGAGGGCGGCGGGAAGGTCGGTGGTCATGCGCACCCAGCCGACGCCGGGGCGAGCGCGGCAGGGGATGACGGGCAGGCCGATCTGATCGGCGTAGAGCATGTAGCTGAAGTCGACGCCGGCGCGGGCTCCGAGGGAGTGGTAGCCCCAGGTGCGGGCGTTGACGTCGAGGAGTTTGTAGTGGCCGTCGCGGGGATCGAGCTTGTATTCGATCTCGACGAGGCCGTAGTAGTTGCTGGCGCGCAGGAAGCGCTCTGAATATTCCTCCAGCAGAGGAATGTCGACGGTTTCGACGCAGGTGCTGGATTTTCCGAACTCGAAGGGATGCTGGCGGCGGCGGCAGGCGACCATTTTGCCGATCGCCTGACCATCGCGGAAGAAGGCGCAATAAGAGAACTGCCGGGCGCCACCGCCGGGGATCATTTCCTGGATCATGACCTCGCCGGCCGGGGTGAGCGCCGAGGCCTTCAGGAACAGTGCGCGCAGCTGCTCGTGGTTGTCTGCACGCCAGGCTTTGGCTCGGGTGGCGTAGATGAAGTGTTCCTTGACGGCGGGCTTGAGCACGAAGGGAGGGGCCAGGGCGCGGATCTCGTCGAGCTGATCGACGTTCTCCGGGTGCCAGGTAGCCGGGGTGGGGATGCCGAGCCTCTGGCTGAGCTGATAGGTATTGCGCTTATCCCACGCCCAGCGGACCGTCTCCCATTCGGGGGTGGGGACGCGAAGCAGCGAGCTGAGCCGGGGGCGGTTGCGGGAGATGGCGGCGACCAGTTCTTCGCGAGTGGGATAGAGAACCCAGCCGGAGAGGCCGAGGCGCTGGGCGACGGAAATCACGGCGTCGACGATGGGCTGTTCGTCGCGGAGATTGGGGGTATGAACGAAGTGTTTGCAGAATTTTGAGAAGCGGGAGATGGACTGCTCGTTGTCGATGACGCAGACGGGAACGCCGCGTCGTCCGAGACTGCGGAGGATGCCGAGACCCTGATAGTCGCCGCCGAGAACGATGGCGCCGGGGGGGGAACCGGCGGCACCGGCGCGGGCCGGGAGGACGGCGGGATCGGCAGCGACACCGCTCACGGTTCAGCTCCCCGAAGCCTGACGGCGGCCGAGAAAGCGAACGAGTTCTTTCGAGGCGAATTCGGTTCCGGAGACGAAACCGAGGAGAGGTCCGAAGCTCCAGGCGGCGGGCTTGCCGAGGAAGTGCAGTCCCGGAACCGAGGATTCGAGGCCCCGCGTGAGGACGGGGTAGCCGTTGACGGTGGTGAGCCGCTGGGCGATTGCGGGCGAAAGGAATTCGTAGCGTGAGGCATCGACCTGAAAGCCGGTGGCGAGCAGAGCATGATCGACCAGCCGGTCGGTGCCGTCATCGAGCTGGAGCCGGAGCTTGCCGCCGGAAGGGGCGGCAGCAACCACGCGGCGTCCGTAGGAAATGTTCAGATCGTTGAGCCGGGGTTTGAGCCATCCTGCGACCGCGGGACGGATGGCGCGGTAGGCGGTGCGGTCCTGGAAGGAGCGGGGCAGTCTGCGAAAAAGGTGAGGAGCGGCGACGAGACGGCTGATGCCCGCGGGGCCGACGTCGCGGCTGGAATAGAAGATGCGGGAAACCGGGCCGAGGTGGTGGAGGCGCGGGTGCAGGCCGACCCAGTTGAGCTGGTTCTGGCGGGCGATGACTTCGACGTCGACGCCGGCTTCGCGCAACAGGGCGGCGGACTCGAGAGCGCTCTGGCCTGCGCCGATGACGGCAGCGCGGCCGCCCCGGAAGCGGCGGAAGTCGACATTGTCGCTGGAATGGGAAGCAAGGTCGGTGGGGATGGCTTCGAACTCGCGGGGACGGCGCACGAAACGGGCGATGCCGGTGGCAACGAGGACGCGGCGGGCGGTCACTGTCTCGCCATCGGAGAGGGTGAGGGTAAAGGCGCCTGGGGCGGTATCGACCCGGCGAACGAGACGGCGTTCGAGATGGGGCGCGGCGTGCTGCTGGAACCAGTGGCCGTAGGCCAGGAAGCGGGCCAGCGGGAGGGGCTTTTGCCAGTGGTTGCCGACTTCGCGGGAATAGACGTCGAGTGTGAGTTCCTGGCGGGGATCGGCGATGGTGGATGCGTCCCAACTGGAGCGGAGGCACATGCCTTCGGGCATTTGCGTTTCCCAGAAGGACATGGGCTCGCCAAAGATCCTGGCGTCGATGCCCGCCTGGCGAAGGTAGGCTGAGGCTGCAAGCCCGTAAGGGCCGGCACCGATGATGACGACTTCCGAACCGACGGAACTACCCATGAATTGCCATCCTCCGGATGCGGCGGGAGACGCCGGAGCGTAACCGCCAGGCGGCCCGGGAATCGATGAAACCAGCGTGGTCTGAAGACTGTCTGCAATTCTCGCAGAAGATGATCCCCGAGGGCCCTGCCTCAGATGAAAATAATCCGGTCATCGCCGATAACCGTATCCCCGTTTCGTGTCATGGAGTCCCCCGGGGAAGGGCGGCGGCGGTCTCGCAGGCATCGAGGGTCAGCGCGAGGCAGCCGTTCTTTTCACTGGCCCAGGCGAGACGGGCGCGTTCTTTCCCGGGACCCTGGATTTCCCAGCGGCCGTCGGACTCGACCAGGCGCATCGCGGCGCGGTCTCTCCACCAGCGGTTGACTTCGCCGGGCAGCGCGACCCAGGCGTTTTCCTGCTCCCGCAGGTGGACCAGGTGGCGGAGAAGCTCTTCGTGGACGGCGTGCTGGCGGGGCTGCATGACGTAGTCGGGATGAATGATGAAGCTCATCAGACCATGCCTGGCGAGGATGATGGCGGTTTGCCGCTTCCACAGGTCGATGGAGTAGTCGTCGAGGATGCTGAACAGGCTGTAGTCCTGGGTGGTAGTCACGGGCAATTCCACAATATCGCCGAGGAAGTAGGGCATGACGGTGCAGCAGCCGCCGCGCTGGGGATCGAGGTGGGCGACATTGGGCACGGACATGTCGAAGGAGAACTTGAGGGC
>JBAUGH010000398.1:0-3647 GCA_049679565.1 Acidobacteriaceae bacterium | reverse complement strand
TGCATGTCGGCGACCTGCTCATCCTCAAGTCCTCGCTCAACCGCGCCTTCAAAACGTCTATGGAGGTCGGCGTCAAGGTCTGGGTTGAGAACGCGCTGGCCGGCATCCATCACCACGTCGCCTCGGCCTATCTCACCTTTGTCGCTATCGATCCGCAGGGCCGGCGCGTCCCCGTGCCGCCGCTCCAGGCGGAGACCGAAGACGAAAAACGCCGCTACGACGACGCCGGCCGCCGCCGCGAAATTCGCGAATCCGAAGCCCGCCGCCGCCACATCCCCAAATTCGAACCCGCCACGCCGGTCAAAATCTAAGCCCATCGCCCCCGGCTCCCCGCTCCCGGCCACCGGCTGTAACCTGTAGTTATGGCTCATCCGCACACCCCGCCTCCACCCACTGCGCTCCCCGGAGTCAAATCCATCGTCGCCGTCGGATCCGGCAAAGGCGGCGTCGGCAAGACCACCCTGGCGGTCAATCTTGCCATCGCCCTCGCCCAGCTCGGCCATCGCGTCGGCCTCATCGACGCGGATATCTACGGCCCCAACGTGCCGCTGATGCTCGGCTCCACCCGCCAGCCCACCGTGCTCGCGAACAATCAGATCGAGCCCAACGTCGCGCACGGCATCAGGGTCATCTCCGTCGGCTTCATCTCCCCCGGCGACAAGCCGCTGGTGATGCGCGGCCCCATGCTCCACCAGATCATTCGCCAGTTTCTGCAGCAGGTCGAATGGGGCGAGCTTGACATGCTGCTGATCGATCTGCCGCCCGGCACCGGCGACGTCGTCATCTCGCTGGTGCAGACCGTGCCGCTCACCGGCGCCGTCGTCGTCTCCACCCCTTCCGACGTCTCCCTGCAGGACGCCCGCAAAGCGCTTGAGATGTTCCACCAGGTGAACGTCGAAGTGCTGGGCATCGTCGAGAACATGTCGCACTTCACCTGCCCGCACTGCCATCAGGAAATCGACATCTTCTCCCGCGGCGGAGCCGAGCGCACCGCGAAGCAGTTCAACATCTCCTTCCTCGGCTCGGTCGAGCTCACCCAGGAGATTCGTCAGGGCGGCGACACCGGCATGCCTGTCGCCCTGGCCGGACCGGACTCCCCGATCGCCGCGCCTTTCTACGCCATTGCGCGCCAGCTGGCCGAGCGCGCCCAGGCCCAGGCCGACAAAACCGAGAACATCTTCGAGATATCCTGAGCGGTCGAAGGACCCGGCGCACCGCCCCTGGCCTGACGCTGCCCAAAACGCATTACCCCGGATCCTGCACCCTCCGCGGTCCGGGCGCCAGAAGGTTCTTCACCGCCTCCAGCATTTCCGTGGGATGGGCGGGCTTGGCCAAAATGCTGAACCGGTGCCCCTTCTTCGCAGCCTCTTCCAGCAGGATGCCGGTGCTCTCGCACCCGGAGAACAGCAGCGTCTGGCAGTCCGGGTGATTGTCCCGCAGCACCACAGCGAAGTCGATTCCGTTCATCCCCGGAAGCATCACATCGAGAAGAGCCAGCCGGGGCTCCCAAACGGCAATGGTTTCGATAGCCTGCTCTGCTGAATACGCCACCTGCACGTCATATCCATTCATCCGGAAGACTATGGCAAGAGTGTCGGCCACCGCATGTTCGTCATCGACAATCAACACCCTCGTCCCGCCAGCATTCGCCTGCACCCGCGCCTCCTCGTTAACACCAACACCGCACCTGCTCAGGCCAATCGAAAATGCCCCCGCTCCGTTAGTCGGGTTGGTACTCTGGTCGAAGGGGCAGCCGCACGGTCCGGCGAACCTGGTACCCCCTGGAAACGCTTTCGCGATCTCTCCTTTCGGCTTCGCAAGCGACTGCGTTTCCCTTCCTGCTACCGCCGCTCCAACCTGCTGCCACCCTCGGGGCCTTTCGCGTGTCCCCCGCTCGTTACCGTTCTCTTACGATGCGCCCGGGTTCCTGTTAGCATACCTGCCAGGTTCGCTAAATGATTGATTTCATTGGTGTAATTGCGCCGGTGAAACGAGGGACCAGAAAAAAATGGCGCAAAAATCTCACAGTTCCCCTGACTGGCCTGACCGAATCCAGCGGCTCCTCCGGGACCTCAAGCTCACCCAGGCCGGGCTCGCCGAGCGGCTCGGCGTTTCCCCGGCCACGGTCTCCCGCTGGATTCAGGGCAGGATTGAGCCCACCGCCCAAACCTACGTCGCCCTCGGCAACCTCGCTCGCCCGCCCGACGGAATCTATTTCTGGGAACGCGCCGGCATGGACCCCTCCGGTCTGCCTGTTGCCAGCTTCAGTCGAACCGCTTCCTCCCTGCGCATCAATCTCACTGACTTCCACCTCGTCGCCTCCGGGAAGACCTCCCAGCGCCTGGCCTCCGCCCGCAGCGCGGTCGCTATTCCCCTGCTCAACGTCACCGCCTGGGGCGACCGCATCGCGCCGCCGCAGAACGTCAGCCTTTCCCAGGCCGAGGTCGAATCCATCCTCGTGGCCCCCCTCGACTGGTGCCCGCACCCCGAACACATGATCGCCATGCACCTCGCCGGCGACTCCATGGACCCCGTCATTCCCGGCGGTTCCATCATCTTTGTCGACTCGGCCGTCAACGACCGCGACCGCCTGCATCAAAAACTGGCCGTGGTCATGCATCGCGATCAGGGATTCAAGGTCGCCCGCTTCCAGCGCCTGCAGGGCACCGACCTCATGGTTTCTTCCAACCGCAAAGTCCTGCCCCTCGACGTCAGCAACGCCTCCAAATGGAAGATCTTCGGCGAAGTCCTCTGGTGGATCGCCCGCGACAACGGCAACGGCTCCTGAGGGGACGTTGCTCCAGCCGCTGGCCCCTGGCCCGGGTATGGCTGTTCTGTGTCCTGAGCCTGTACCCTGTACCCAGTAACCTGTAACCTCATCCGGAGGAGCCCTTATGTCCCGCTACTCCCGCCGCGATTTCCTGAAAGCCTCCGCCGCAGCCGGCGCCGTTGCCGCGATCGGCGACGTTCCCCTCTCCGCCGAAACTCCCAAAGCCACCGACTGGGTGCCGCTGGGCCAATCCGGCGTCAAAGTCACGCGCCTTGCCTTCGGCACCGGCAGCTTCAGCGGATCGGTCCAGCGCGACCTCGGCCAGGACGGCTTCAACCGCCTCGTCCGCCATGCCTACGACAGCGGGGTCCGCTTCTTCGAGACGTCCGACTCTTATGCCGACATGCACACCATGCTCGGCATCGCCCTCCACGGCCTCCCGCGCGACAGCTACGCGCTCATGACCAAGGTGACGACGTTCGACGGCGGCGACCCGCACCAGCGCATCGACGACCTCCGCCACCAGATCCGCAGCGACTACTTCGACGTGATGCTGCTCCACTGGCAGCGCGGCACCCAGTGGCCGCATGAGACCACCGGCTGGCAGGATGCCATCGTCCAGGCGCAGCATCGAGGCGCAGTCCGCTGCCGCGGCGCCTCCGTGCACGGCCTGCCCGCCCTCGCCCAGGTCCCCGCCTTCGACTGGCTGCAGGTGGCCATGATCCGCTGCAACCACAACGGCACCCGCATGGACACTGAGATCGCCGACGGCCCCGGCCTCGGCAGCGTCCCCGAAGTCGTCACCCACATCCACCAGGTCAAGAAAGAAGGCATGGGCGTCGTCAGCATGAAGCTCGCCGGCGAAGGGGCCTTCGAC
>JBAUGH010000397.1:0-3250 GCA_049679565.1 Acidobacteriaceae bacterium | reverse complement strand
TCCCTGAATGGTGCGCTTAACCGGTTCGAAGAGGAGCGCTGCGAGGATGATGGCGGCCAGGGCGCCCCAGACGCCGAAGTTGGGCAAGCGCGCCTGAGCCAGAGCCGCAACCACTGCCAGCAGCGCGAAGTAGACGCCGACCACGGCGGCGGTAGCCAGCGTGTAGGTGACGCCGCGCTTAAAGATGAGGTCCACGTCCATCATTCGGTAGCGCACGATGGCCCAGCTGAACGTCAGTGGCAGAAACACCATGCAGATGCCCGCGAGCTTCGTGATCCCGTTGGGCATAGGGAAATCCGCCATGAAGGGGATGGCGTAGAGCAGCGTGAAGGGAGCGACGGCGAGCAGGGTGCCTCGGGTGAGCCACTTCAGCTGCTGCCGTTCGAGCGGCGCCTCGGCGCGACGGTACTTGAAATAGAAGACGGCGGCAGCGAGCAGATAGAAGAAAGCCTTGTAGCCGATAGAGGACTGGTCGAGGCGGTGCGCCACCAACTCGGTGGCGGACCACATCTCGATGGCCATGATCTGCAGGCCGATAAGGATGGCGCCGGGCAAATAGGCGACCGGAACCAGCCAGACATGGCGGTTGCGGCGAGGCCCGGAGAAAGCCAGGGCGAAGTGCAGAAAGAGCGCTGGCTGGACGGCGTTGGCCGCGATGCCACTCCAATAAATGACCCAGTCAAACTGGTCGAATTTGCCGGTGTACCAGAACGAGTAGAGGACGAAGGACGCGAGGCAAAAGTGATAAAAATGCGTGGAGTGGGGTGCGGTCCAGCGTCGCAGCAGGACGTAGAGGCCGATGCCCAGATAGACGAGGGCGATAAAACGGAAGCCCTGGTTGATGCTGCGATCTTGGAGGTCGAGGATGACGGGAACATCGGGCAGCCGGATTCCGTGCCGCTCCAGCGTGTAATGGATGGTGCTGTAGGCGCCGGTATGCCACTCCTGCCGGGCCAGGGCGGCAACCCGCGGGGTGGGGACGTCGTTGGCGGCCAGCAGCAGGTCTCCGACCTTGACGCCCGCTTTCTCGCCAGGACTGTTGGCGGCCACCCGCTGGGCCTGCAGGGCTCCGTGGGCTTCCATCCAGACGACGCCGTCGGAGGGGATCGGATAATTATTTTCCTGGACCAGGTTGAAACCCGCGCAGACTACAGCAGCCCCGGTGAAGAGCGCCAGCAGGACGGCGACAATACGGGTTTGGAAAGACCTGGACATGGCGTCAGGATGCTCCGGCCCGAACATCCCTGGGGAACCCAATCGTCCCGGAATGCGTCCCGGGATCGCAAATCGTGTCTTGTGCAAACCGGCTGCCACCGGCTATGACAAAACGCGAATTTTTACAGCAAGTGGTATCTCTTTTTGGATCAACAGCATTGCGAGCATCATAGCGCAATTTGTGCGCGCACACACGGTATCGGGCAGGCAGTTTATGTGAAAAACAGACAGTAGATATGAAAAATCATATCGCCGGAATAAGGCCGTGGGTCCGAATCGAAGGAAGCTCCAGGCTCTAGTGGTGAGGATCCGCCGGGCTGCGACTGGCCCAGAGAATGCCGCTGAAAAAAATCGCCACAAAGCTGCTGATTGCCACGAGTGCCATGGTGTCGTTCCTCCTTGCCGATCAGGCGTTGGCTGGGTGCCTGCATCAGCATACTCGACGCCGGTGACGGCGCGCATTCCCCCGCCGCTTTTTTCCGCAAGGGGCTGGAGCCGGGCCGGTAGAGTGGAACTGGATAGTCCCGATGAAGAAAGGTTGGATCTGGTTTATGACGCTGAGCGCCCTGGCAGGGTCGGGCAGCCAGGCGCTATGGGCGCAAACCGCGACGCCAGGCGGGGTTGCCGGAGCGTCGGGCGTGGATTCAATCGTGGCCCGGGGACTACAGGCGCTGCAGGCGAATCAGCCGCAGCAGGCGCTCCAGGACTTCCAGAAGGCTTTGGCGGCTGATCCCGGGAACGCGACAGCGAATCTGCTGGCCTCGACGGCAGCGGTCGAGTTGTACCAGGGTTCGCTGGCCGTGCAGTTTGCGGAGAAGGTACGGCAGCTGGATCCGCAGGACTGGAAGGTTCACACCACGCTGGTTGCGGCCTATGCGGCGGCGGGCATGAAGGCGCAGCGCGACCAGGAACGGGCGCTGCTGCGGCAAATGCACCAAAACGGGCCGCCGGACGCTCGCGAGGCAACCGGCTTTCTGCTGGAGATGTTCCCCGTGGGACCCTGGCGGCTCGACGCCGTCGAGTATTTCGAGCCGATGGGGAAGTTCCACACCTACTACCGCTTCCTCGTGCGGCAGCCGGACGGCAAACGCGTTGGCGAGATTGACGTCCAGAGCGACGATTTCGACGAGCGCTCCTGGGAGCAGGCGCATGCCGCCGAGACCGCAGCGGGCGGGCGGCAGTTCCAACTCACCGGGTACGGCGCCAACGGGCAGGAAGCGGACTACCGGACATTTTCGGGAAAGCCGGATTACGACGCCTTCCGCCAGATGGTGGTCTTCTTTTTGCAAAAACAGGGTTTGCCCGGATTGCAACCCAAATAAGGCGGGCTCAGATGCCTTCGCCCATGCTGACGTACCCTGAGCTGGCCTGCTCGCTGCCGTACTGATCGCGCTCCTCGTCTTCGCTCTCAAGTGAGCGCACGGAGTCCAGCTCGCGGGCCGTCAGCTCCAGCTGGCCGTCGAGAACGTCGACACGCAGGCGCAGGCGTTTCACCTCTTCCGCCAGCGCGATGATGACGCCGGAAAGAGGATCCTTCACCTGATTGGGATCGGTGATGAGGACGCGCTCGCCGTTCTGATAGACGATGTGGCCCGGCACGCCGACGACGGTCGAGTTGGGCGGCACATCGCGCAGAACAACGGAGCCGGCGCCCACGCGGGAATTCTCGCCAATACAAATGTTGCCGAGGACCTGCGCGTTGCTGCCGACAAAAACGCCGTCGCGCAAAGTGGGGTGGCGCTTACCGCGTTCGTGGCCGGTCCCGCCCAGGGTGACGCCCTGATAGAGGGTGACATCGTCGCCGACGATGGCGGTTTCGCCGATGACCACTCCGGCTCCGTGGTCGATGAAGACGCGCCGTCCGATCCGGGCGCCCGGATGGATCTCGATTCCGGTGAGCAGACGCGCGACCTGGGAGAGAAAGCGGGAAAGCAGACGAAAATTCGCCCGCCACAGGCGAGCGGTGATCCGCTGCGCCCACACCGCGTGAAGACCGGGGTAGCAAAGCACCACCATCAGCCGCGATCCGGCCGCC
>JBAUGH010000396.1:0-3819 GCA_049679565.1 Acidobacteriaceae bacterium | reverse complement strand
ATCTGCGGCAGCGAGCGCAGGCGCGGGGCGCAGTTGCGGCAGTAGACATCAGGGCAGTTTTCGGCGCGGTACCAGAGGATGCCGCACCCCTCGCAGACTTTTAAAAAAATGCGTAAGTACATCTGTGGATTCTCCAGAGTTGAGCCCGCCGCGGATTTCGCGGAGTTGGGGGAGGATAGGGCGTAGCCGCTCGTCCGGCAGCCTGGCGCCCTGTTTTGTGGTGGTGAAAGAGGCATGGGTACAGATCCCGGGCACGCCGTCCTCGCGATTCCCTCAGTAACCATCGCGTCTCGAGGGTCTCGGTGCGCGAAAGTACTATGTCTGGCCGGCGAAAGTAGTCCGACACTAATTTCATTGGGCGAGGCGATCAATTCCCCTGGGGGGCGCTTCGGGCGTCCACTGCAACCTGAGTACTGCGGTATTTCCTGCTGGCGGCGGATTGAGCGCATTTGCATTTCTTTCTGCAAACGCCGGAGTAACGGTTCTATAGCTCGTTGAAAAGCAGCAAAGATGAAATTTCTTGAGCTACACGAGCGTCTGCGGCTGGTAACCTGGCGCCGCATCGACCAGGGAGTGCTGTCCAGTTCGCTGCTTGCTCGGCAGACGGGGCTTGCCCAGGCACATATCTCCAACTTTCTGCACCGGCGGCGGCGGTTGAGCCTGCCGGCGCTGGATCGCATCCTGCAGGCCCAGGCGCTGAGCGTCGAGGATCTGTCTCCGAATGGGGTCCCGACGCACGCCATGCCGGGGAGCCTGCCGGCGGAAACGCGGGACGTGGTCCCGCTGGTATCGCAGAACGCGGCGGTGACGGCGCCGGTCATTTCTCCGCGCGCCATCGTCGATTCGGTCCAGCTTCCCTTCGGATGGCTGGCATCGTTTCCGGTGCGGCGGGCGGTGAGCCGGCGGAGCTGGGAGCGCTTTGTGGCGGTGCGGGTCACCCATGCCCAGGCGTTTTCGATGGATCCGGTGCTGCACGCCGATTCGATGGTGGTGCTGGACCGGCACTATAACTCGCTGGCCCCGCTGCGGCCGCCGCGGCCCAATCTGTATGGAGTGCGGCTGGGGACGCAGCTGCTGTTCCGGCACGTGGTGTTTGAATCCAGCCGGCTGATTCTGCGCCCGCGGGCGCTGGAAGCGCCGCTGGACGTGATCGAGCTGGGCCCGCAGGAGTCGCCGTCGGACCTGATCGTGGGGCGGGTGTGCCTGTGCATTTCGCAGCTGTGAAAAGGCGCGTCCCGATAGAAGAGCAAACGTCCGGCGGGGTGCGGGGCGGGCTCAGACCCGGGCGCAGGCGGGTTTGATAGCATCGCCCAGAGAGGTGCTTTCATGGATCAGGTATCCGCCCCGGCGAACGGTGCTCGGCGCAACGAGGACATCGCGCTCGACCTGCTGAAATTTGTGGCGGCCACGGCCGGCGTGGGCCGCGCCAGCACGCCTTCGACCGGGTTTGTGGCGGGCGGCGCAGCCAAACCGGAGGACCAGGTCACGCATTTGCTGGAGCTTTACGGCCGCTGCCTGCGGGCGGTGGAAGGAAAGCCGGCGTAATTCTTGGCCAGCACGTCTCAGGTCGGGATCCTTGTGTGCGGCGCCGGCGTTTTCGGCCGCAACCACCTGCGGGTGTGGCGCGCACTGGAAAACGAAGGCAAAGCGGTTCGCCTGGCGGCAGTGGTTGAGCCGGATCCGGCCCGCGCCGCATCGGCTGCAGGCGAGTGGAAGGTACCGGTGTACTCTTCTGTGGCCGAAAGCCTTGCCGCTCGCGCTTCTGGCCAGGTGGCGTTCGAGGCCAGCTCCGTATGCACGCCGACATCGGCGCATTTTCAGGTGGCGGAGGCTTTGCTGAGCGCCGGCGTGGACACGCTGATCGAGAAACCGATCGCCGCCACGGTGAGCGAGGCGGGCCGGCTGATCGCGTGCGCCGGGCAGAAGGACCGCATCCTGCAAACCGGGCACCTGGAGCGATTCAACCCGGCGGTGGGAGCGGCGGCAGCCATCCTGAATCACCCCATGTTTTTCGAGGCGCACCGGTTGAGCGTCTTCAGCCCGCGTTCGCTGGATGTGGACGTGGTGCTGGACCTGATGGTGCACGATCTGGACATCGTTCTCAGCCTGGTGCGCTCGCCGGTGCGGTCGCTGCATGCGGTGGGGTTGCCGATCCTGTCGCGCAAGGTGGATATCGCGAATGTGCGGATCGAATTTGTGTCGGGGTGCGTGGCGAATTTCACCGCGAGCCGGGTGAGCACGGAAAAGGTGCGCAAGCTGCGGTTCTTTCAGCCGCACCAGTACGTTTCGATCGATTATGCGAGGCAGGATTTGCTGGTGATCGACGTGACGCAGGCCGCCGGGGCCGACGCGGCGGCCATGGCGGCAGCGGCGGCGGCAGCCGGTGCGGGCTTTCCGGGGCTGCACATCGAAAAGCCGCCGGTGCATCCGGGGGAGCCGCTGCGGCTGGAGATGGAAGCATTTCTCGAGGCGGTGCGGACCCGTTCGGCGCCGCGCGTTTCAGGCGAGGATGGGCGGGCCGCGCTGGCCCTGGCTCTGGAGATCAACGCCGCGATTGCGGCGCACGCCAAGCGGGCCGGGCTCGAGCGGTACCAGCGTTCCTGAGGGGCGTCCTGGCAGGCGCCAGGGGTTAAAGGGGCCGATCCCTTTTAGCCGGAGGCTGAGATTTCTTCGCGGGCCCGGCGCATCGTTTCGAGGTAAAACGCCAGGTTGTGCACCGTGTTGAGCACCGCCGCGAGCGGCTCCTGGGCGGCAAACAGGTGGCGCAGGTAGGCGCGGGTGTAACGGCGGCAGACGAGGCAGGCGCAGGCGGGGTCGGCGGGGTTCTGGTCCTCGGCAAACTGGCGGTTTTTGATGTTGAGGCGGCCTTCGGAAGTGAAGAGCAGGCCGTGCCGGGCGGCGCGGGTGGGCAGGACGCAGTCCATCATGTCGACGCCCATGCGCGCGTACTCGGCGATTTCGTCGGGGTAGCCGACGCCCATCACGTAACGCGGCTTGTCTTTGGGGAGCAGGGGCAGGGTGGTGGCGATCATCTCCCGGGTGAGCTCGCGGGGCTCGCCCACGCTGAGGCCGCCGATGGCGTAGCCGGGGAAGTCCATCTCGACCAGGCGCTCGGCGCATTCGCGGCGAAGGTCGGGGAACATGCCGCCCTGGACGATGCCGAATAAAGAGGACTCGCCGTCCAGGCGGGGGGCTTCGCCGCTTGTGCTGAAACCGCGGCTGGAGGCCTGTTCGCTTTCTGCTGAACGCCGCTCCCGCCGCCAGGGGACTTCGTGCTTGTGCTTCTCGAAGTGGTCCTGGCTGCGCTTTGCCCAGCGGAGCGTGGTGTCGAGGGAGGCGCGGGCGCGGGTGCGGTCGGCGGGATACTCGGTGCACTCGTCGAAGGCCATGGCGATGTCGGAGCCGAGAGCGATCTGCACGTCCATGGAGTGCTCGGGGGAGAAGAAGTGCGACGAGCCATCGATGTGCGAGCGGAAGGCAACGCCTTCGTCGGTGACTTTGCGGAGGTCGCTGAGGGAGAAGACCTGGAAACCGCCGGAGTCGGTGAGGATGGCGCGGGGCCAGCTCATGAAGCGGTGCAGGCCGCCGAGACGGCGGATGACTTCGTGGCCGGGGCGAAGATAGAGGTGATAGGTGTTGCCGAGGAGGATGCGGACGTCGAGGTCTTCGAGCAGGTGCTGGGGGATGGCTTTGACGGTGGCCTGGGTGCCGACGGGCATGAAGACAGGGGTTTCGACCGGGCCGTGAGGGAGGGTGAGGGTGGCGCGGCGGGCGGGGCCGGCGGTTGCGTGGATGTCAAAGAGCAGGGACATTCAGGGG
>JBAUGH010000395.1:0-2860 GCA_049679565.1 Acidobacteriaceae bacterium | reverse complement strand
CCGGCGAGGCCAACGCAAAAGTCCTCCATCTCACCTCCCACGACGACGGGGAGACGTGGAGCCAGCCCGAAGTTCTCTTCGCGCAACCGGGCTCCTTCACTCGCGATCCCATCGTGGTCCTGCCCAATGGCAAATGGATTCTGCCCATGTACGTCTCCAACAGCGCCGGCATCGGCAAAGGCGCGGAGAAGAATTACTCCATCACCCAGATCAGTTCCGATCAGGGCAGGACCTGGAAGCAGTGCACCATGGCCGGCAGCCAGGGCAAGGTCCAGCCTACCGTGGTGCTCCTCGCCTCCGACCATCTCCTTGCCTTCCTTCGCAGCCGCGCCAGCGACTTCATCTTCCGCAGCACCTCCAGCGATGGCTGCACCTGGACGCCCGCCGTTCCCACCCCGCTGCCCAACAACAACGCATCCGTCCAGCTCTTCCGCCTGCACGACGGCCACCTTGTCCTCGCCTTCAACAACTCCAGGACCCAGCGGAAGCCCCTTTCCGTTGCGCTCTCCGAAGATGGTGGTCGCACCTGGCCGTGGGTTCGCGATCTCGACACCGGCCGCCAGGGTTACGGCAGCGCCGAACAGAAGGTCAAAGAACCGGGCCGCGAAGAATACTCCTACCCCAGCGTGATGCAAAGCCGCGATGGCACCCTCTACGTCGCCTATACCTTCCGCCGCCAGACCATTAAAGTCGTAGGCTTCCATGAAGACTGGATTCGCCGCGGCAGCACGGACGGTCTCTATCAGCCCGGACGGCACGAAGCTCCCTCACAGCAGGCCAAATAATTGCCATTTATCATAGGTTTTGGAAGATATCGTTGACACGTAGAATGTGTCTCGACAGAATAGGAGCTTCCGGCAAGCGTCCGGTTTCGGTCACGTGTCTACCCCGCCGCTCAATTCGCCCTTCCCCACCCTTATCATTGCCGACGATCTCACCGGCGCATGCGACACTGCCGTCGCCTTTGCTCCCCGCGGCTTCCCCACCCGCGTTCTCATCGAGTCACATCTCGAGCCCTCCGGCAAACCCGCCGTCTGCGCTGTCTCCACCGGTTCTCGCAGTCTGCCTCCGCACGACGCGGAAGCCCGCCTCACTGCCGCCGCCCGGCTCGCGCCCGGATTCCCCCGCATTTTCAAAAAAATAGATTCCACCTTCCGCGGCAATACCATCCGCGAAATCGCGCTCTCCCTGCAGCTTTTCCCTGCGCCTCTCGCTATCCTGGCTCCAGCCTATCCCGCTCTCGGCCGCGGAGTGGTCGACGGCGTCATCCGCGTCGCGGATCTCACCGGCGAACGCACCATCGACGCCGTCGCGTTGCTGCACGCCAGCGGCCTGAATGCCGCTGTAATTCCTGCGGGCCTCTCCGATGCCGTGCTGGCACAGCACATCGCGGCGGCTCGTCGCACCTCCCATCTCCTCTTCTGCGACGCCCTCCATCAGTCCCACCTCGAGGCCGTCGCCCGTGCAGCCGCCCGGCTTTCCCACCACGTCCTCTGGATCGGCTCCGGAGGCCTCGCCCACGCCCTTGCCGCGCTGGAGCCCCTGCGGCCGGAACCATCGCTTCACCCGCCGCCCGGCCGTGTTGTCCTCTTCTGCGGCAGCGATCACCCGGTCAGCGTCGCCCAACTGCGCCACCTCGGATCCTCGCCCGACGTGGCCACCTGGACGCCCGGCAGACCTGCGCCCGCCGAACTTCCCCAAGCCGCCTGCGTTCTCGTCCCGGTCGCCTGCGGCACCACCCGCAAAAGTGACCTCGCTGCCCAGGCGGAGCACCTGCGCCACGGCGCCGTCGGATGTCTCCTGATGACCGGGGGCGACACCGCGGCCCTGGTTTGTCGCGCCCTCGCGGTCGAAGCCATCGAGCTGCAGCGCGAGGTCCTGCCGGGCCTGCCCCAGGGTGTTCTCCGCGGAGGACCCTTCTCCGGCTGCACCGTGATCCTCAAATCCGGTGGCTTCGGCGAAGCTGCGACAATCGGAACCATCGTCGAACAGTTTGCGCCTTCACGGGAGGCCCGTGTTGTCTGAGACTCCGATTCGCGTTGTCATCACCCTGGGCGATCCCGCCGGGGTCGGTGGCGAAGTCACGCTCAAAGCCCTGAGCGATCCCAGCCTGCGCAGCCTCGCCCACTGGATCGTCATCGGCGACGCCGCCGGACTCCGTGCTGCCGAAGCATGCACCGGTCTCAAGCTGTCCCGGGAAGTCGAATTCCGCGACGCCGGCAAGCTCCCCGCCGATTTTCCCCTCGAGTTCGGCAAGCTCAGCCCCGCCTGCGGAGCCGCCGCCGCCGCCTACGTCTGCACCGCCACCCTCCTGTGCCTGGACGGCGAGGCCGACGCCATGGTCACCGCCCCACTCAACAAAGAAGCCGTCTCCCTCAGCGGTCTCCATTTCACCGGCCACACCGAGTACATCGCGGAGCTCTGCAACGCTCCCGACTCGCGCATGCTGCTCGCCGGAGAGAAGCTCAGCGTCGTGCACGTCACCACCCATGTCAGTCTGCGCGAGGCTTGCGAGCTCAATCGCGATCGCATCGAACGCACCATCGAGCTCGGCTACGAAGCCATGCGCCGCATGGGCCACGATCGTCCCCGCATCGCTGTCTGCGGCCTCAATCCTCACGCCGGCGAGCATGGCCTCTTCGGATCGGAAGACGAGGAATTCATTGCCCCCGCCATCGCCGCCTGTCGCGCCCGCGGCATCGACTGTGAAGGGCCCGTCGCTCCCGACACCATTTTCTACCGCGCCTCCCGCGGCTCCCACGATCTCATCGTCGCCATGTATCACGATCAGGGCCACATTCCCATGAAGCTTCTCGATTTCGAAGCCACCGTCAATGTGTCCCTCGGCATCCCCATCATC
>JBAUGH010000394.1:0-2142 GCA_049679565.1 Acidobacteriaceae bacterium | reverse complement strand
GAGGGGACGCTCGAAGGCTGACTTACTGCGGCTGATCGAGCGGATTGGGCTGCTGCGGTTGTTGCTGGGTCGGCTGCGGCTGGCTTGGCTGCTGCTGGGTTTGACCCGAGGTCTGGGTGGTTCCGCTGCCGGGCTGCTGGGCGGGTGGGGTGTAGCCGGGATCGCCGGGGCGGCGCTGGTCCGGCGGCATATTGACCGGCGCCATGGTGGGTACGTCGGGACTGGTGGGCACAGTCTCGCCAGGTTGCCGGAGGGTGGGGGCCTGGCGGGGCGCGTTCTCCTCGGTGCGGTCCTGCTGGGTCTGGTCGCCGAGCAGGACCTCATGCTGATTTTTGGCCACCACTGGCCGATTGCCCCAGTAGTCGCCCATCTCGTTGGCGGTGCGGACCAGCATGGGCTCGCCGACGCGGGCCAGCTCATCGCGGACGACGTAGCTGCCGACGAAGCGGACAAACTCGACGGGCTGGGGGACCTCGCCGTAAATCCAGATTTCAAACTGCTTGCCCTGGGCGTCGGTTTCGCGGACCTTGCGCTCGGGCTCGCCTTTGGCGTAACGGACCATGTCGCGGTCCATGCCGACGAGGACGCGGTGGTCTTTGATTGCCCTTTGCAGGAAGGCGGGCATGGCTTCGGCATAGGCTTCGGCGGGGGACTTGACGCCGAAGTCGATCATCGGCCTGAGCAGGGCTTCGAGCTGCTCGCCGTTCACGTCCGGAACGCGCTCCTCGAAGAGGAGGGTCAGCCGGGAGCCGGTGGGCGGGGTGCCGTCATCCTGGGCGAGGGGCACGTCGGCGACGCCCACTCCGATGTCGATATGGCGGAGGAAGCGGTGCTTGTGCTCGGGGCCTCCGTTCAGGTCCAGCTCGATGCTCTTGTCGTGGAACTTAATGTCGGTGACGACGACGCGATCTCCGGGCTTCACCGAAAATCCCTTCGCCTGCAGCAGCTCGACGTATTTGTCGCCCGTGGGATCCATGTGCCCGTTGGCATGCAGGGTAAGGTTGGCGATGGGCAGAGGGCGCATGGCAAAGCCCTGCTCGGCCTGCATGAAGCGGATCAGTTCCTCGCGTCCCAGGGTGGTTAAGGGCACGTCGGGATAGCGCACGTGCGTTGGCGGGAATTCGGTAAAGTGCTTCTCGACGTGCTCCGGCTCGACGGTGAACACCTGCCCCTGCGCGCGCAGAGGAGTTGAGGCGGTGAGCAGAGGCAGCGCGCACAACACGGCCAGGGCGGGGAAACAACCGGCGGCGATGGACCCTCGCATACGGCCCTCTCTCGTGGGTGGGAGCCAGCACCAACAGGATGGCCCCCTTTTGGGGAAAATTCAAGCATGCCGGCGGGGCGGCGCGCCATAGCCACTCCGGAAGGTGGATCGCGGCACGGCCTGCGCCCGGCGTGCTGTCCCGATTGGAATCGGCTTCGGTGGGATTTTGTTGCCGCCGGCCGAATTCATGGCGTCGAATGCCGCCGGGCTGGTCGGGCCCAGGCTGTTTATTGGTTGATTAACTACCAGAGTAATAACACCGACAGGCCATTTCATTAACCCCAGGATTACCCTACTCTGTCCCTTCGTTCCCAGGCCGGATATCGCCCGAACGCTCCGTTCACCGGCCTGACTGCTCCCGTCACCCCAGGACCTGGATGTACTCGGACTCACTGATCCGGCAACTTTTCGCGATCGAGCGCGCCATCGGCAGCGTCCCCCAGGAGCAGCTTCGGGCAATGGTGGTTGCGGCGCAGGAGACGGCGCTCGAAGGGGAGCTGCGCAATCTGCGCGAGATTGAAACGTTCCGCGACCGCCTGGAAGGCTGTCAACGATTCAGCTTCCGCCGCTTTTTGCATTCGGACGCCTCCGGCAACAAACGACACAGCGCCTGAACGGCTATCCTCGGTTCGTTGTGCCGCAGCGGTGGCGGCTGCAGCGTGCCTGGTCTGCGGCGATCGCCAGCCGCAGATGCTTCCTCACATCGCGATGCCGAATCGCGCCTCGAGCTCGCGGCGTCCGGAGCGGGTGAGGGAGAGCGCGCGGCTGTCGAGCTCGCGGGTGAACCACTTGTTGCGCAGGGTGAGGGTGAGCACCGCGGCGCCGAGCGCTCCGCCGAGATGGGGGCGGCGCTCGCTCCAGTCGAGGCAGCCATAGGC
>JBAUGH010000393.1:0-7461 GCA_049679565.1 Acidobacteriaceae bacterium | reverse complement strand
TGCGGGGCGGGCGGCCAGTGACGCGCTCGACCGTGTCCGTGACGAGGGCGCCGCGGCCTTCGCGAATCGCCGCGAGGGACTGGCCGACGGCGGCGGCGACCTGGGGCGGAAGGCCGGTGCGGATGAGGTTCTGAATCGCAGCCTCGATGGGGACATCGACGCTGCGGAGAGGCTTGCCGAGAAGGCGCGACAGGATGCCGACCTGCTCGGGCAGGGTGATGAGGGATGCGCCGGTGACTTCGAAGAGCGATTGGTTCAGGAAGGGCGCGGTGAGGGCGTAAACCGCAACGGCGGCGATGTCTTCGGGGGCGATGGGGGCGAATCGACCGGCGCCGAGCGCGTTGGGGACGACGCCTTCGGCCTGGATGGAAGGGATCCACTGAAAGGCGTTGCTCATGAACCCCCCGGCGCGAACGAGGGCCAGGGGAATGCCGGATGCCTGGAGAGCGTCTTCCTTTTCCTTGTGGAGACGGCCGATGGGCGACCCGGGATCGGCTGCGGAGACGGTGGAGAGAAAAACGACGCGGGGAGTGCCGCTGGCTTTGGCGATGGCCAGGAGCTGACGAAAGAGCGCGATGTCGAGCGCGCCGTTCATGAGGAAGATGCCTGCGACGCTGGAGACGGCGGCCGTGAAGGTGCCGGGTTGGGTGAGGTCGCCATGGGCGATCTGGACGCGGCCGCGCCAGGGCGCGACTTTGGCGGGGTCGCGGGTGAAGACGCGGACGGGAAGTCCCTGAGAGAGAAGCTGATCGACGACATTGGAGCCTACATTGCCGGTGGAGCCTGTGACGAGGTACATGGTGTTTCCTCCATTCACAGGAGCAGATTCGGAGAGGCGGGACTTTGCTTCTGGAAACAATGCGTCATATACAGATACACTGTTGCGTTATGGGAACAATCGCTGATCTGAATGAACTGCACTTCTTCGTGCAATTGTCACGGACGCGCAGCTTTACCGAAGCGGGGCGGCAGCTCGGCATTCCCAAGTCGACGGTGAGCCGGGGAATTCGGCGGCTGGAGAACCGGCTGGGCGTGCAGCTGGTGCAGCGAACGACGCGGCGGGTGGCGCTGACGGAGGTCGGCGAACTCTATCTCAACCACTGCCAGCGGGTGATGGAGGAAGCGGAAGAAGCGGATCTGGCGGTGGGCGCTCTGCTGGCGGAGCCGCGGGGACGTCTGCGCGTGGGCGCGCCGATTCCGTTTGCACGGTTTGTGCTGGGCCCGATCCTGCCGGAGTTTCTGGAGCGATATCCGGGGCTGCAGGTTCATTTGCAACTGCTGGAGAGCGACGGATCGGTTCTGGAGGGGAATCTGGATTTGCTGATCCGGGCGGGGGCGCTGGAAGATTCGGGGCTACTGGTGAAGCCGCTGATGCAGGTTCAGCTGGGGGTCTACGCCAGCCCGGCCTATCTGGAGCGGCATGGGCGGCCGGAGACACCGGCCGATCTGCGGGAGCACGCCGGGATCGCGACGACCTGCGATTGCGTGGGTGGAAAGCCTGGGGAGGCGGCGACATGGCGGCTGAGGCGTGGGAGCGAACTGGCGGAGGTGCGAGTGGAAGCGCGGGTGGCAGTGCCGGAGCCGACCATGAATCTGCAGCTGACGGTAGCGGGGGTGGGCGTGGCGCTGCTGTCGAGGGCGCTGGTGCGGCCGTATCTGGAGGCGGGGCGGCTGGTGCGGCTGATGCCGGAATGGGAGCCGGAGCCGGTGGTGCTGCACGCGCTGTATCCCTCACGGCTGAGCGCATCGCCGAAGGTGCGGGCGTTTCTGGAGTTTTTAAAGGAGCGGGCGGAGGCGGCTGGAGCCGGGCACCGATGACGGGGCTGTTCCACGTGGAACAGCCCCGTTGGGGACATGAGTTTCGGGCTGGGGCAGTGGCGGGGCTGGGTTGTGTTTCACGTGGAACCATGGAGCAAGTGGATTTGAGAGAGGGAAATTTAGGGCCGGGAAAGGGAGTTTTCCACGAGGGGTCCGAGGTGAGCGACATTTCTACAGTAATTTTGGGGTTCGCGCATGTCTCGGAATCATCGAGGGTTAGGTTGGGCTCGGGAACCTGCGCGGGAGCGCGTTCCACACATGCATCCCGGTTCTGCACAGGCGAGCCGGCATTGCGGGGCGGGGGGCGGTCCGTTAGTCTTGGGGGTCATGGGGAAAGTCCTCGCCGTAGTGAATCAGAAAGGCGGGGTGGGAAAAACAACCACCGCCATCAATCTTTCAGCAGCCCTGGCTTTAGAGAAGTTGCAGGTCCTTTTGGTGGATTGCGACCCGCAGGCGAATTCGAGCGGCGGGTACGGGATCGAGCGGGACGCGAACCGGCGTTCGTCGTACGACGTCCTGATGGGCGAGGCGACGGTCGAGGAAGTGGCGCTGCGGACGGAGATCGACACGCTGCGGATCGTACCGTCGAATAAGAACCTGACGGGCGCGAACGTGGAGCTGATCCAACTGGAGCGGCGGGCGTATCGGCTGCGGGAAGCCCTGGACAAGGTTCGGGACAAATACGATTTTGTGATTCTGGATTGCCCGCCGGCACTGGATCTGCTGACGCTGAACGCGCTGGTGGCGGCGGACCGGCTGCTGGTCCCGATGCAGGCCGAGTATTTCGCGCTGGAGGGGCTGAGCGAACTGATGCACACGATGGAGCGAGTGCGAGGGGCGTTCAATCCGGGGCTGGAGATCGAAGGGGTGCTGCTGACGATGTACGACGACCGGACGAATCTGGCGCAGCAGGTGACGGACAATCTCCGGGGATTTTTCAAGGAGAAGCTGCTGAAGACGGTGATTCCGAGAAATGTGCGGCTGGCGGAGGCACCAAGCTACGGAAAACCAGTGGCTTTGTACGATGCGCGGTCGCGCGGAGCGGAGAGCTACCGGGATTTAGCGGATGAGTTGCTGGAGCGGAATGGGATCGAAAGCCCTGCGGCCAAGGAGCGAAAGGCTGCCAGGGCGGCGCGGGGCGAGGTGAAGGTGAAGTTTTGGCCGTACGGCTGAAGCTGGCCGCTTGGGGCGGGCGCGCCTTTGGCGCCAGTGAGTGCAGGCAGTAGTGGCCGCGCCGATGGCGCGGGGGGCAGGAGCAAAGACCGATGTTTCACGTGGAACATTGGGCTGACGAGCGGGTTGGAATTCAGGAATTGAGGAAGAGGGGATGCAGACAGTGACAGAGGCTCCCAAACGGAGAGCATTAGGCAAGGGGCTGGAATCCCTGCTGCCGCGGGTGCATGCAGTGGCGGAGCCGGCGGGGGCGGAGGGTGGCGAGACGGGGCGGCCGCGGGAGATCCCGCTGGGGGAGATCGAGCGAAGCCCGTACCAGACGCGAACGCGGTTCGACGAGACACAGCTGGCGGAGCTGGCGGATTCGATTGCGGCGACCGGGGTGGTGCAGCCGATTGTGGTGCGGCCGCTGCCGCATGGGCATTTCCAGCTGATTGCAGGGGAGCGGCGCTGGCTTGCATCGCAGCGGGCGGGCAAGGAAACGATTCCGGCGATTGTGCGGCAGGTGTCGGACGAACAGGCGATGGAAATGACCATCGTCGAAAACCTGCAGCGGACGGATCTGAACCCGATGGAGCAGGCGCGGGCGTACGAGCGGCTCTCGCGGGAGTTCCAGCTAACGCAGGAGCAAATGGCGAAGCGGACGGGCAAGGATCGGACGTCGGTAGCGAACTTTCTGCGGCTGCTGAAGCTGCCGGCGGAGGTGCAGGAGCAGGTGGAGGGCGGGGTTCTGAGCTTTGGACACGCGCGGGCACTGCTGCCGCTCGAGGATGCCCAGGCGATTTTAAAAGCGGCGCGGAAGGTGGCGGCGCTGGCGATGAGCGTGCGGCAGACGGAGAGCTATGTGCAGCGGGTGCTGCATCCCGAAGTGAAGGCTGAAGGGGAACAAAAGGAGAAGATCGTCGACCCCAACGTGCAGGAAGTCCAGGACCTGCTGCAGCGATCGCTGGGCATGAAGGTGCGGGTGGAGGACAAGAAGGGGCGCGGGCGGGTGATCATCGAGTACTCGAAGCTGGAGGAGTTCGATCGGCTGCTGGAGACGCTGACGGCGAAGACGTAGGCAGGATTCCCGCGGCGTGCAAGGGGCGGCCTATCTGCGCTGGCTATGTATTTTTCTTCATAGCCGCCTGGTTTCGAGCGGCCTGGCAATTCCCCTGTGCGCGGGGAGGGTTTGCGCAATTACTATCAGGCCATCGTGCAACGCTGCTGATCCTACAAGCAGAAGGAGGAACCTCGCGCTTTGGCGGCACCCTCGATCCCGAGCGGCCTGACTCCTGAAGAGGTGGTGGCCGAGCGCTATGTGGTGAAGCGGCGGCTGGGCGCGGGGGGGATGGGCGAGGCGTGGCTGGCCGAGGATCAGGTGCTGCACCGCAAGCTGGTGCTGAAGCGGGTGAAGGGCGCGTCGGTGGAAGGCGGGTCATCGGGAACCGGGGGGACCGGAACCGGCGGGGGCGAGAGCGGGGGAACCGAGAGCGGGAACTCGGGAGACGCGGCGCGCACCGGGCATCTGCTGACGGAAGCGAAGCGCGCGGCGGCCATCAATAGTCCGCACATTGCGCAGGTGTATGACGTATGCCGGCACCGCGGGGAGTGGCTGGTGGCGATGGAGTATGTCGCCGGACACAACCTGCGCGCGGAGCTGGCGACGCCGCTGACGGCGGAGAAATACTTTTCGCTGGCGGTGCAGATTGGGGAGGGCATCGAGGCGGCGCACGCGAGCGGCATCCTGCACTGCGACATCAAGCCGGAAAACATTCTGGTGACGGAGCAGGGGTTCGTCAAAGTGCTGGACTTCGGGCTGGCGCGGATGATGGCAGTTCCGGCGACGGGCGAAACGGTGAGCCTGCAGGGATCGGGCGGGGCGTTTGCGGGAACGCCGGGGTACATGGCGCCGGAGGTGCTGCGCGAGGCGGAGCCAACGGAGCAGTCGGACATTTTTGCGCTGGGCGTGGTGCTGTACGAGATGGCGGGCGGGAAGGCTCCGTTCAAGGGGAAGACGCTGGCGGACAGCGTGCACATGACGCTGGCCACGGAACCGGCGGAACTGGATTTGAAGGGGCGGGGATTGCCGGCGGATCTGCGGCGGGTGCTGACGAAGGCGCTGATGAAGGATCCAGCGCGGCGGTATGCGACGGTGCGGGATTTGCTGGTGGATGTGAGGACGCTGGCCCGGGACTCCGCGTCCAGCGGGAGGGCTTCGCCGGCCCATGGGAAGATCGCCGCCGCTGCAGGCACGGCGCTGGCGATCGCAGCGCTGACCGGGCTGGGATGGTTCGCAGTGCGGAAGTGGGAGCATCGGGCGCCCGCGGTGCAAACGAACGCCCCGGTGGCGGCGCCAAAGACGCGGCTGCTGGCGGTGCTGCCGTTTCGGGTGATTCCGGACGATGCCAGCACGAATGCGTACAGCGAGGGGCTGCGGGAGGCGATCACATCGAGTCTGGCGGAGGCGACGCCGTCGGACCGCATCGATGTGCTGGCGGCGAGCGAGGTGCGGGCGCACGGACTGAAGACGCCGGAGCAGGCCCACAAGGAACTGGGCGCTGACCTGACGATCGACGGGAGCTATCAGCAGTTCGGGAAGCGGGTGCGGATCTCGTTTTCAGTGATCGATGCCACGGGGCGGGTGCTGCGCGCAGATACGGTAACGAGCGCGCTGACCGATCCGTTTGCGCTGGAGGACAGCGTGGTGAAAGGGGTGCTGGGCCTGCTGGACGTGGGGGCGCAACCCGAGGGAGCGCAGCAGTTTGGAACGCAGGTAGCGGCGGCGTATGAGGCGTATCTGCAGGCAGTGGGGTATCTGCGGGATTTCGATCTTGCTGACAACCTGAAGAAGGCGGAGGCGAGTTTCACGGAGGCGATCGGGGCCGATCCGCAGTTCGCCTCGGCGTATGCGGGGCTGGGCGAAGCGCAGTGGGCAGCGTTCCAGGCGAGTGGCGATGCGGCACAGGTGACGCGGGCGCGAGCGAGCTGCGGAAAGGCGCTGGAGCTGAACGCGCAGGTGGCGGAGGCGCAGATTTGCCAGGGAACTGTGGATGACGGCACGGGCCATGCGCAGGCGGCGCAGCAGGCATTCGAAGCGGCTCTGCGGCTCGATCCTCAAAGCGACACGGCGCTGAACGGGCTGGCACATACGTATGAGGAGATGGAGAAGCCGGCGGAGGCGCAGAAGGTGTACGAGCAGGCGATCCAGGCGCGTCCTTATTACTGGGCGAACTACTACGCGCTGTCGAATTTCCTGGTGCGGCGGGCGGATTACGGGCAGGCGGCGACGGTGCTGGAGCAGGCGGTCGCGAAGTTTCCGGCGAACAGTTTTTTGGCGCGGCGGCTGGGGGTCGTCTACATCCTGGAAGGGCAGTTTGGGCCGGCGGCGGCGATTTTGCAGAAGGCGCTGGCGGAGAGCCCGCACGCGGAGGCGTGGATGGACCTGGGGCAGGTGTATCTGCGGCAGAAGCAATGGGGCGCGGCGGTGGCGGCGATGGAGCAGGCGGAGCGGATGAAGCCGCAGGACGCCTCAGTCGAGGCCGATTTGGCCGATGCGTATGCGTGGAGCGGGAGCCAGGCGAAAAAGGCTCCGGCGCGCTATCGGCAGGCGCTGGCTCTGAGCCAGGCGAGCCTCAGGGTGGATCCGCAGAGTCTGGATGCGCTGATGGTGTCGGCGTACAGCTCGGCGGCGCTGGGCGAGCGGGGGCAGGCACTCGAGTATTTACAGGCAGCGCTGGCGCATGCTCCGGAAGATGCGGAGGTGAATTACTACGCGGCGCGGGTGTACGCGAAGCTGGGGGATGCGGATACGGCGCGGCAATGGCTGGTGAAGGCGATGGCGCACGGGTATTCGAAGGCGGACATCGACAGCGCGCCGGACATGGCGGGCATTGCGGCAGGAATCACGACGGCGAAATGAGGGGCGGGCCGGTGCGGAGGGAGACCCACCCTCTCGCCAGGAGCCGGCGAGAAGGTGGGTTTTGTTCCAATTCATTTCCAGGCCACCGGATGCGGAGTTCCGCCCGCGGGGGCTAGTTGGTGATCTGGAGGTGCGGGTCGCGGCACTCGAGCTTGCGATGCTGGGGATCGAAGGGAGCGGCGGGGGCGCCGGCATCGATGGCGTTCCACTGGACTTCGAGCTTGTAGCGGCAGCCGGCGGCGCTGGCTTTAGGGGCAAGGGAATCTTTTGGACTGTCCCAGGCAGTCCGGAAGTCCTCTTTGTGGAACGGCTGGCTGAAGGGATCCGCGGGACAAGGCTGGCCGTTGGCGCCGGTTGCAGTGATGGGGACGAGGCGGCGCACGCGGAACTGGCGGCTGCGGCTGGATTCGAAGGCGATGTGCTCGGCTCTCTGCGCGGAGAAGCACATAGCCTTGTGGTCATTCATCTCGGCGATGGTGGCTTTGGTGTAGTCGCAGCCATATTTATGGTCGATGCGTTCGACGTCGAGGTGGCACTTGCGGCCGTGGGAGCCGGCAGCGCCGTCCCAG
>JBAUGH010000392.1:0-7961 GCA_049679565.1 Acidobacteriaceae bacterium | reverse complement strand
GGCCGCCGGAGGAGATTGCGCGGGTGGCGAATTCCTATACCGGGCAATTCCTGCGGCCGTACTACACTGGAGCAGCCACGAACGGCAAAGCAGCGCCGCGCGCTTCCAACGGCAGGAAGGCCGCTGCAAAGTCGCAGAAGAATGGTAAAGGAACAGAAACCATCCAATGAGCGATCCCGATTTCGGCCCGCCCACGAGCCCTGAAGCAACCCCGAGCGCGAATCCGGAACCTTCTTCCGCGTGGCCGGGGAGCGCCGCGCCTGTCGAACCGGCACTTGTCACGGAGCCTGAGCCGCCCGGCTACCTCTGGCATCCGCGGGAGATGCCGGCGCCTGTGGAGGCCGTCGCCGCGCCCCCGCCACCGCCGAGGCTCATTCCCAACATCGGCCACGCGGTTGTGTTTTTCCTGTTGCTGATCCCGACGATCATCGTGGGATGGATCGCGACGTTTCTGGCGCTGCGTGTGGTATTCGCGCACATGCCGGTGCGGGAGCTGATCGGGCTGATGACGAAGAACGTCAGCTACATGGTGGGCGCGCAGGCGGTGTGGTACGGACTGCAATGGGCGCTGGCGGCGCTGATCTTCACTTTGTGGTGGCATCGGCCGTTTCTGGAGGGGGTGCACTGGAACGCCGGCCGGGCGCGGCGCTGGTTCACGCGCCTGGTGCTGCTGGGCCTGCTGACCGGGCTGGCGATCACGCTGGCGGGCAACTTTGTGCCCATGCCCAAGGCGCCGCCGATCCTCGAGGACCTGACCAAATCGACTGCGGGCGCGTGGATGCTGATGGTGTTCGGCATCACGGTGGCGCCGCTCACCGAGGAACTGGCGTTCCGCGGCTTCCTGCTTCCCGGCTTCATCAACGTCTTTCGCTGGATGGAGCGGCGGCGGATGATCGGCGAGGGCGCGGTGCGATCGATCGGCATTCCGATTTCCATCGTTCTCACCACGATTCCGTTTGCGCTGATGCACTCGGCGCAGGTTTCGAATTCCTGGGGCCCGGTGCTGCTGATCGGGATGGTCAGCGTGATTCTGTGCATCGTGCGGCTGGTGACCGAGTCGGTGGCGTGCGGGGTGGTCGTGCACGCATGTTATAACTTCACCCTGTTCGCGGGCCTGCTCTACCAGACGGACTGGTTCCGGCACCTGGATAAGCTGAAAACGTAACCCCGGCCCGCAATTTCCGGAGACGCTCATGGCTGCCGTCGCGCGCAACACCAGCAGTTCCCTGCAGGACCTGGGCCTGCTCGCTCTTCGCCTCACTGTTCCTACCGCGCTGTTTCTGAAGCACGGCCTCGAGAAGCTGCGCGGTTTTCACACCATGGCGCCGCACTTCCCCGACCCGGTGCACATTGGCCACTGGCCGAGCTTTCTCTTCGCGATGATCGCGGATGGGATCTGCATGCCGCTGCTGATGGTGGGACTGTTTACCCGGCCGGCTGCGCTGTGGTCGCTGATCAACCTGTGCGTCGCGTGGGCTTTCATCCATCATTTCCAGTTCTTCGGCCGCGGCTCCGATCACGGCGAGCTGGTCTTTGTGTACATCGGCGTGATGCTGGCACTGGCGCTGGCGGGGCCGGGGAAGTATTCGATCGATGGCCGGCGGCGGTAAACCCCGGGGCACGGGGCACGCGGTGTGGCCGCGGTCACTGCGTGCGCGACGGTCGGGCGCTAGTCTCAGTAAGGAATGAACGACATCGGCCGGCTGTTTCAGGCGTTCGTGGCGCCCGCGATCTTTTTCTCGGCCACGGCGCTTTTCATCCTCTCTATCAACGTGCGTCTGATGGGCATCGTGAGCCGGCTGCGGCAGTATGTTCATGCGCGCAACGAAGCGCTGCGGAGCGGGCGCGGCGATGAAGCCGACGCCTGCGCGGTGCAGATCGCGTCGATGGAGCAGCGCGCGGAGATGATCCGCCGGACGTTTCTTCTGAGCCTGATTGCGCTGGTGGGCACGCTGCTTTCGTGCCTGCTGCTCGGCCTGGGACTCTACTGGAAGCCGGCCGCGCTGGCGGCCGCCGCGGTGTTTGTGGCCGCGATGATCGCTCTGCTGATCGGCGTGCTTTACTACATTCGCGAGGTCACGGTTGCGCTCAGCTCGGTCCGCCAGGAGGCGGATGACGAGCGCTTCGCGCATCTGGAATCGGCCGAGGAGCGAAGCCACTCTTTGTTCTGAGCCTCTCTTTCGGCCGATCCCCTGCTATCCTGCCCTCATTCCCATGAGGGTCTCCAGCACCGCAGCGAAGACGGTCCGCACCGCTACGACGGCCCTGTTTCTGCTGACGACGCTCAACCTGTTCAACTTCATCGACCGCTACGTGCTGCCCGGCGTCCAGCCGCTCATCCAGCGGGAATTCCGCATCGACGATGCACGCGCGGGCCTGCTGACCTCGGCGTTTTTCCTCACTTACATGCTGGTTGCGCCGCTGACCGGATGGCTGGGGGATCGATTCCCCCGCAAGCCGCTCATCGTTGCAGGCGCACTGATCTGGAGCGCGGCTACGCTGCTGACGGCGATGGTGCACAGCTACGACACGCTGCTGATTCGGCACGCGGCGGTGGGGATCGGCGAAGCTACTTTCTCCATTTTTGCCCCGGCTCTGCTGGCCGATTTTTATCCGGAAGAAGATCGTAACCGTGTCCTGAGCATTTTCTACATCACCATTCCGGTGGGCGGGGCGCTCGGCTACCTGCTGGGCGGCGAGCTGGGCAGCCACTATGGATGGCGCATGCCGTTCTACATCGCGGCTGCGCCCGGCGTGCTGATTGCGCTGGCCTTCTGGCTGTTTGTGCGGGAGCCGGAGCGGGGATCGGCCGATACGCTGCAGGCGACGGCGACGCGCGCCAGCTTCACCGGCCTGTTCAGGAATCCAGCTTACTGGACTGCGACTTTGGGCATGGCGATGTGGACTTTTGCGGTGGGGGGCATCTCCACCTGGCTGCCGACGTTCTTCAACCGCATCGCCGGATTCACCCTGGCCGGCGCGGATCGGACGGCGGGGACCATCACGGTTGTCGACGGATTGCTGGCCACGATCGCCGGAGGGTGGATCGCGCAGATTTGGCTGAAGCGCGATCATCGGGCGCTTTACCTGGTCTCGGGGTGGAGTGCGCTGCTTGGCATCCCGTTTGCTGCGCTGGTCTTCTTCGGCCCGGCGCGCGGGCTGCTGCCTGCAGCTTATGCGGCGGAGTTCTGCCTGTTCCTGAATACCGGGCCGCTCAACGCCGCTATCGTGAATTCGGTCGCCGCGCCGATTCGCGCCACCGCCATTTCCGTCAATCTCTTCACCATCCACTTCCTCGGCGATGCGTTCTCTCCGGGCCTGATCGGACACATCTCCGACGCGACCAATCTTCGCGTCGGGCTGGGCGCCACGCTGATATCGCTCGCGCTGTCCGCGCTTATTCTTTTCTCCGGATCCCGCTTCGCTCCGCGCCTGCCCGACCTTGAACCGGGGGCGGCGGCACGGCCCTGATCCCCATGCACTGGTCCTCCCTCGCCGCTCTGGTCGTCAGTTGGATCATCGCCCTGGTCTGGACGCAGCGCGCTCTTTCGGCAACGCGCAACCTGCCGCGTATTCCGGACCTTCTGCGGACTTCAACGCCCGCTGGTTCCTCGAAGCTTTCGCAGGGTGCCTGGCTGACGGTCATCGTTCCGGCCCGCAACGAAGCTGCGGCCATTGAAAATACTTTGCGCTCGCTGCTTGCGCAGACCGTGCCGCTGGTCATTTTCGCTGTCGACGACCGTTCTACCGACGCGACGGGCGCGATCATGGACGGTATTGCCGCGGAGCCTCTGCCGGCGGGCAAATCGCTTGCGGTGATCCACATCGATTCCCTGCCCTCCGGCTGGATGGGGAAAAACCATGCCATGGCACTGGCTGCACGGCAGACCGCGACGCTCTGGCTGCTGTTCACCGACGGGGATGTTTTGTTCCAGCCGGACACGCTGGAGCGCGCTCTGGGCTACGCCGAAGCCAACCAGGTCGATCATCTGGTGCTGATGCCTACGCTCATCCTGAAGACGGTGGGCGAGCGGATGATGGACTCCATTTTTCAGTCCTTCTCGCTGCTGGGCTGGCGGCCGTGGAAGATTGCGGATCCGAAGGCCAAACACGAATCGATCGGCATGGGCGCTTTTAACCTCGTGCGCGGCGACGTGTATCGGGCCACGGGCGGGTTCGAAGCGTTCCCGATGGAGATTCTTGAAGACCTGCGGCTGGGCCACGACATCAAGAACCTTGGCTATCGCCAGCACATGGTGCTGGGCCGCGACCTGATTCGCCTGCACTGGGCCGCAGGGGCGCTGGGGATGGTGCACAACCTGACCAAGAACATTTACGCGACCTTCCGGTTCCGCGCGGTGCTGCTGCTGGGCGCGTGGTTTGGGCTGGTCGTGCTCTGCGGCGTCCCCTTTGCGGCGCTCTTCGGCTCCTGGCCGTTTCGGGCAGCGGGAATTCTGTCGCTGGCGATGGTGGCGCTGCTCTACCGGACGGCCGGGCGGCATTACAACCGGCTCAGCGTGGGGTGGGTTGTGACGCTGCCGGTGAGCCTGGTGCTGGTTCTCTACGCCATGCTGCGGTCGATGATTCTGACGCTGGCACGCGGGGGGATCGTGTGGCGGGGGACGTTTTATCCGCTAAGGGAGCTGCGGCGGAACCTGGGGGAGCTGCGCTGATCTACAGCCTTTTGCCGGGTCCCTGGTAAAATGGAAATGAGGTTCCCCATGCCTGAAATCCAGCGCAGGAAGACGGTAACGGTCAGGATCGGCTCGGTCAGGGTTGGATCGGACGCGCCGGTGGTGGTGCAGTCGATGACCAACACGGACACGGCCGACGCCGCATCGACGATCCAGCAGGTTGCGGAGCTGGTTGAGGCCGGCTCCGAACTGGTGCGGGTTACCGTGAACAACGATGAAGCGGCGAAGGCGGTCCCGCATATCGTGGAGGGCCTGGCGCAGCGGGGCGTGCACGTGCCGATCATCGGCGACTTCCATTACAACGGACATCTGCTGCTGAAGAAGTACCCGGCCTGCGCCCGGGCTCTGGCGAAGTACCGCATTAATCCAGGCAATGTTTCGATTGGCCGCAAGGACGACGACAACTTCCGGACCATGATCGAATGCGCAGTCGAGAACCAGAAGCCGGTGCGGATCGGGGTGAACTGGGGCTCGCTCGACCAGGCGCTGCTGACGCGGCTGATGGATGAGAATTCGAAGCTGGCTACTCCCGCGCCGGCGCGCGACGTGATGCTGGAAGCGATGTGCCGCAGCGCGCTCGACTCGGCCGCTGCCGCGGAGCGCTACGGCCTGGGGCACGACATGATCATCATCAGCGGCAAGGTTTCCGGGGTTCGCGACCTGATCGACGTCTACCGGATGCTGGCCGCGCGCTGCGATTACCCGCTGCACCTTGGCCTGACGGAAGCAGGGATGGGGATGAAGGGGATCGTGGCTTCGACCGCGGGGCTGGCTCCGCTGCTGCTGGAGGGGATCGGCGATACCATCCGCGTCTCGCTGACGCCGAAGCCGGGATCGAGCCGGACGGAAGAGGTTTTGACCGCGCAGCAGATCCTGCAGTCGCTGGGGATTCGCAGCTTTGCGCCGCAGGTGACCGCGTGCCCGGGTTGCGGACGCACCACGAGCACGTTCTTCCAGGAGCTGGCGCAGCAAATCCAGGATTACCTGCGCACCTCGATGCCGGTGTGGCGGCAGCAGTACCGGGGCGTCGAAGAACTGAAGCTGGCGGTGATGGGGTGCGTGGTCAACGGGCCGGGCGAATCGAAGCACGCCAACATCGGCATCTCGCTGCCGGGCACGTTTGAGGAACCGAAGGCGCCGGTTTACGTGGACGGACGGCTGATGACGACGCTGCGCGGCGACACGATTGTGCAGGATTTCAAGAAGATCCTCGACGATTACGTTCGCAGCCACTACGGCGCTGCTGAAAAAGAGCTGGAAACCACCGCGGTTTAATCCGCCGGAGCCGCATGTCGATTGCTGACGACTTAGAACGCATTGCGTTGCAGGAAAAGACCCTGCAGTACGCTTCGTTTGACGAGGAGGCCGCCTGGCGTCTCGGGTCGCAACTGCGGGCGCTTGCAGTGGAACGCGGCCACGCCCTGGTGGTCGACATTCGCCGGCCGGCGCAATCGCTGTTCTACAGCGCGCTGCCCGGCACCACGCCGGACAACCCGGAATGGGTTCGCCGGAAGAGCAATGTGGTGCTGCGCTTTCACCGCAGTTCCTTTGCGGTGGGACTCGATCTGGAGCAGCGAAAGACTTCGCTGCTGGAGCGCTGGGGGCTGCCGGTGGCCGACTACGCGAGTCACGGGGGCAGCTTTCCGATTCGGGTGCGCGGGTCGGGGTGTGTGGGGGCGGCGACCGTCTCCGGGCTGGCCCAGCGCGACGATCACAATCTGGTGGTGGAAGCCCTTTGCCTTGAACTGGATCAAAACTACGACGATCTGCGGCTGCCTCCAGGCTGATGCCGACTCCGCTGCGGTCGAATCTTTTCCACAGGCAGAACATCTAAGCTTGCGGACCCCAGTAACCCCAGAAAGAAGGCAGTTATGTCTCTCAGGCCAGTCAGGGAAATCCTGTCGACGAAACCGACTCTTGAAGGCGCGGGCGTGCGCCTGGAGCGGGCGTTCGGCTTCGGCAAGACAAAGGATTTCGATCCATTTCTCCTCCTCGATGACTTCCGCAACGATCATCCCGAGGACTATCTCAAGGGCTTTCCGTGGCATCCGCATCGCGGCATCGAGACGATCACGTATGTGCTGGCCGGCTCGGTCGAGCACGGCGACTCGTTGGGCAACAAGGGCAGGATGACCGCGGGCGACGTGCAGTGGATGACCGCGGGCAGCGGCATTCTGCACCAGGAAATGCCCAAGGGCGATCCGCAGGGGCGGATGCATGGCTTCCAGCTATGGGCCAATCTGCCTTCGCAACTGAAGATGACCGACCCGCGCTACCAGGACATTCCGTCAGCAGCGATTCCCGAGGTGACCGAGGACGACGGCACGACGGCGCGCATCATCTGCGGCGAGTTCTGGGGCAAGCGGGGGCCGGTGGAGGGCGTCGCGGCCGACCCGAACTACATCGACGTGTCGGTGCCGCCGAACAAGAAGAAACGGCTCAAGGTGGAGACGACGCGGAACGCTTTCGCCTACGTTTTCGCGGGCTCGGGGACGTTTCGCGATGCGTCCGATCCGCAGGCGGTGCTGACGGAATCGGGCGCGGATCCGAACGCGACGCCGGTGTATGACGCGAGCAACCACTCGCTGGTGCTGTTCGATCGCGGCGACGAGATCCAGGTGCAGGCGGGACCGGAAGGCATCCGCTTCCTGCTGGTTTCCGGCAAGCCGATCGAGGAGCCGGTGGCGTGGTACGGGCCGATCGTGATGAACACCCAGGCAGAACTGCGCGAGGCGATGAGCGAGTTGCAGAACGGTGACTTCATCAAGCACCGGTAAGCGGCCGGAGCGTTGTCGAATCTGAATCCCGACCCTGGCTTGGGGGCCGGGATTTTTATTGCTTCACTTCCGCATCGGCCACGGACAGGCATGCGTCCAGCGCTTCGACGGCCAGGTCCAGGTCCTTCTCCTCGACGATGAGCGGCGGGGCGACGATGAGGTGGCTGACCCAGGCCTGGATGGAGACGCCGCGCCTGAGCATCTCGGCGGCGACGCGATCGACGACGGTCGGCTTGCCCTCGACCTTGTCCTGCATGGTGTTGAAGGCTTCTTTGGTAGCGCGATTCCTCACCAGATCGAGTGCCCAGAAGAGGCCGAGGCCGCGGACTTCGCCGATGGAAATGTGCTTCGTCTGGAGCGCGCGTAATTTGGGCTCGAGGTACGCGCCCATCTTCCTGGCGCGCTCGACCAGCCCCAGGCGCTGCATCTCGTGGATGGTCGCGACGGCCGGTTTCAGGGTGATGGGGTGGGCCTCGTAGGTGTGTCCGTG
>JBAUGH010000391.1:0-2173 GCA_049679565.1 Acidobacteriaceae bacterium | reverse complement strand
CGGGATAACCCAGCGCAGTGCCTCAACACTGGTCCAGAACAGCAGCGGGCCGTTGGGCTCGATATTGTCGGTGCGGGCGGAATCGAGCGTGTTGCGGAAGAACAGGGTCCAGTGGGGAACGGCGTCGCGGCCCAGAAGCCATACCACGCCGGCAACGGCGGCCATAGCCAGGGCGCCGCTGAGCTCGCGCGAGCGGGTAACCTGCCCCCGATCCCGTGCGCGCTTCCTGTGCCGCGGTGTTGCCTGTTCTGTTTTATTTGCGTCGGCCATGGTTCCTTATCGCGCCAGATGCAGCAGGCGATCTCCATTCAGCATTGCGTCCAGAAACAAACGGCGGAACAGGTCGGGCCAATAGCGCAACGTCGCCACCAGCACAAACAGCCCGAGTAAACTCTTCACCGCAGGGCCAAGCAGCATCAGTGGCAATTGCGGCGCCGCCTTTCCCAGTAGGCCGAGCACCACATCCGCGGCCAGGGTTGCCGACATCACCGGGGCGGCAATCTGAATTCCGACGCCGAACAGATCGCCAACGACCCGCAGCACGCCTAAGGTGAACAACCCATTCAGGTGCGCCGTGCCCGGAGGCAGATAAGAGTAACTGTTCCCGACCGCGCGCAGAAGCCAGAAATGTACGTCCATGCGCAGGAACAACAGCATGACGATGCTCTGGTAGAAGACGGAAACCACCGTCGTATCCACCTGCGACTGAGGATCGAGGATGTTGACCAGCGAGTAGCCCATCTGAACCCCGAGGATCTGGCCGCTCATCTGCACCGCTTCGAACACGAGGTTGGTGGCGATACCCATGCCCGCCCCGATCAGGAATTCCGTGAGCACGAGGAAGGGCCAGTGCGCCAGGGATGGCGCGCTGAAGTCCCGGCCCACCACCGGATACAGCAACACGGTGAGGGCCAGCACCAGGATCGCCTTGATGCGGGCAGGAATCGCCGCGCTCCCAAAGAAGGGCGCGAAGAGCATCAGACCGGAGAGCCGAACTCCGATGGTGAACGTGGCGGCGATGATGGTGAACAGCGGAAGCCGGATCATTGCAGATAAAGGTGAAAGTTCGAAAAAATGTTGAGAGTCAGTTGCGCCAGATGCCGCCACATCCACGGCATCGCGAAGAAGACCGCTCCGCCGGTGGCGATGAGGCGAGTCACGGTGGACACGGTGCTGTCCTGCAGCGAGGTCAAAACCTGCAGAAGGTTCACCACCATGCTGACGACGATGGCAACGCCGAGAATCGGCCCGGCCAGCAGGATGACCTCCTCCAGGACGGTGCGCCCAAGAAGTACGACCTGATCGACGCCCATTAGCTGAAACTCCTCATAAGAGACCCGACCAGCAAATGCCATCCATCCACCATGAGGAACAGAAGGAGCTTGAGCGGGGTTGAGATGACCACCGGCGGCAGTTGCAGCATGCCGACCGATGTCGTAATGGAAGCCACGACCATATCGACGATCAGGAAGGGCAGAAACAGAACCGTGCCGATCTGGAAACCGGCCTTGAGCTCAGACAGGATGTAGGCGGGAAGAAGCACGCGCATGGAGACGTCGTCCAGGGTCTTCGGCTGCGGCTCCTTCGCCAGCTCGATGAACAACGCCACATCTTTGTCGCGGACGTAGTGACTCATGAACTTCCGCAGCGGGGTCTCGCCGCGCTGAAATGCGGTCGTCGCTGAAATTTGCCCTGCCTGCATGGGAACGATGGCGGAGTCGTAGATTTGGGTCGCCACCGGCTGCATAAGAAAGAAGGTGAGGATCAGCGAAAGACCGATCAGCGTCTGATTCGAGGGCGTTGTCTGCAGGCCCAGAGCCTGGCGCAGGAAATGAAAAACAATGAGCAGACGCGCAAAGGGCGTCACGCAGAGCAGCAGCGCCGGAATCAGCGTGAGTCCGGTGAGAAGAATAATGACCGACCAGGGTACAGTTCCACCGGGAACGCCGGGGATCTGCAGACCCACAGGGCCCATGCCCGGCTGCAGGTGCAGATTCGAGTCCACCGGGCCGGTGGGAGGGTCGGCGGCGGGGGTCTTGTCTTTGCCTGGTTTTGCTCCCGGTGCATTTCCGTTTGCCGCGGTCGTCGCGGATGCAGTTGCCGGCGCGCTGGCCGGAGCATTGCCGTTTGCGGAGCCGGCTGCCGGGGCGGCTGCCGGCGCCGGTGTCAGGGT